>JALNXG010000078.1 GCA_023230485.1 Melioribacteraceae bacterium | reverse complement strand
TGATTATCCTGTGCTTGTAGCACAATCGACATCAACTTATCCATGCAAATTAGAAGAGCTAAATCTTAATGTGATTAAGAGTTATAAAGAAAAATATCCTCATATACCTATTGGGTATTCGGGGCATGAAACCGGGTTAGCCCCATCATTAGCTGCTGTCGTTTTGGGTGCTACTTTTATTGAACGCCATATAACTCTAGATAGAGCAATGTGGGGAACGGATCAGGCTGCCTCTGTCGAGATACAAGGGATGTCCCGATTAGTAAAAGATATTCGCGATATAGAGAAATCGCTCGGAGACGGAATAAAGAAAGTCTATGATAGCGAATTAGGGAGTATCAAAAAACTTAGAAGAGTAAAAAATGAGCCGGTATAGTTATGGAATCTTTCTTCACCGATATCGCAAATTATTTTAATAATATTTCTTTTGCCGAAAAGTTTTCTTTCATTGCAATAATTTTTGCGGCGATAATTTATATAATCCTCGAACGCATCTTCCCTTATAACAAAGGACAGAAAATTATAAGAGAAGGATTCTTTAATGATCTCGCTTTATATACAATTGCACAAAGCTATATACTCGGAATAATTATCTTCTCCGGTATAATCGCCTTTATTGATAACACTACGGGTATAAGTCGATTAAAATTATTCACCGAAATCCCTATCTGGCTTCAACTCATTTTTTTTACAATAACACATGATTTATATATTTATTGGATGCATCGCTGGCAGCATAAAAATAAATATTTATGGCGATTACATGAGGCACATCACTCACCTAGAAAGGTCGATTGGCTTTCCGGTTCACGTTCACATGCCGTAGAAATATTGATTAACCAAACTATTGAATTTTTACCAATAGTACTACTCGGTTCGCCAGTTGAAGTAATTGCATATAAAGGTATGATAAGTGCGCTTTGGGGAATGTGGATTCATTCAAATATAAATGTAAATACGGGAGCATTTCAAAAAATTATAAATGGTCCTGAAATGCATCGTTGGCATCATACAACAGGTAAAGGTCGTAATAGAAATTTCGCTACAAAATTAGCCATCTGGGATTGGATATTCGGTACTGCATATTTACCAGGAGGTAAAGCCGACGAGTACGGACTTAAAACTTTCTTCCCTGAACCGTTTCATAAACAATTCTTTTATGCCTTCAGAAGTTACAAACCGCAAAAGAAAAACTAATTATATTTCTAATTTTATAACCGGGTATCTTAATAAAAAGATACCCTTGCATTTAATGAATTATTGTATTCAGTCAATTCAGTAATTTATCCACGGCATCAGTTTTTTCCCAGGTAAATATATCTCTTCCAAAATGTCCATAGGTTGCTGTCTGCTGATAAATAGGTTTATATAAATCTAACTTTTCAATTATACCTTTTGGAGTTAAATCAAAATTCTTTCTAATCTTTGCTTGAATTATATCTTCCTTTTCAATTCCGGTATTATGGAAATCTAAAAATACTGAAAGTGGTTCTGCAACTCCGATTGCATAAGAAAGTTGAATCGTACATCTTTTAGCTATTCCTGCGGCGATAACATTCTTTGCTATATACCGTGCCATATAAGCTGCAGAGCGATCAACCTTAGATGGATCTTTACCCGAAAAAGCTCCGCCGCCATGAGGACAAGACCCGCCATATGTATCAACAATAATTTTTCTTCCTGTTAATCCCGTATCCGCCTGCGGTCCGCCATCCACAAATCTTCCGGTAGGATTTATATAATATTTAATTTCATTTGAAATCATATGCTCAGGAATTACTTCTAATATAACTTCATTTTTTACAAATTCTACAATATCCGAATGCTTAATCGATTCTGAATGCTGAGTGGAAACTACTACTCTTTCGACTGACACCGGCTCGTTGCCATCGTACTTTACGGTTACTTGAGATTTTGAATCGGGACGAATCCAATCGACTACTTTACTTTTCCTCACGCTTGATAGTTTTTGTAAAATTTTATGAGATAAAGAAATCGGAAGCGGCATTAATTCCTTCGTTTCATTTGATGCATAGCCGAACATCAGCCCTTGATCACCTGCTCCAATCTTATCTCCTCGATCTACTCCCTGATCGATATCAAGAGATTGCTTACAAATACTCGTTAGAACATTACATCCATTGGGATCAAATCCAACGAACGAACCGTCATAACCGATATCGGAGATCACTTTTTTGGCAATCTCGCCAAATTCTATTTGAGCAGATGATGTAATTTCACCGGCAATAACAATTAGATTTTTAGCTAACAGCGTTTCGCAGGCTACTTTTGAACCTTTATCGATTTCTAAATGTGCATCAAGTATTGCATCTGAAATTTGATCGGCAACTTTGTCCGGGTGTCCTTCTGAAACTGATTCTGAGGTAAATAGGTATTCGCTCATTACTAACTCCTTTTTAGCAAATTCTTTTTATGGTCGCTGCAATTAGCATAAATCGCGACCGTTTAAAAATGAAAAAACCCGCTAATAGCGGGTTTCATGAAAATTTTTCCAACTATTTAGCTATTTATTTTTAGTCGCTGCAATTCGTCTAAATCACGACTTCACTACAAACATAAGCATAAGAAATATGTTTGTCAAACGAGTACTATGTTAAATACCGTTTACTTGTTTATCCTTTGGGTAAGTGAGTATATAGGATAATTTCTTTGTTATTGTTTCGCCAGGATTTAGTTTTACTCTCCACTTAAGTATTCCGGTTTCTTTATTTAATTCCGCACCCGAGATTTCTAATATCTTCACATTTATATCCTCTGTTCTTGTTACCGGCACTTGATCTTCAATTACCAAATCAACAGCAATGCTTTTACTATTTTTTACTTTTACTTCATATTCTAAAGTGCGATCGATATCGGAACTGAGAAATTTATTCTCTTTTAAATCTTTCTTTAATTCCCTACTGCTATTAATTCCTTTATCTCTGCCAAGAGATACTACAAGTGTATCTTTCAATTGTTGTGGATTTAAGTAAGTCTCACCTGCAAATGAATTTTCAAAATAGATATTTACCGAACCAGGTAAGAAATTAGTTCCTTTGAAATTATTAATCTGTGCTGTCAAGAAAGCATCTGAATCATATTTCGGGATTGCAGCATATTTATATTCAGCATCGAAACTATCTTTGCTTAGCTCAACTAAATAATTTTTTCCATCCGATGGAATCGCCATCTGCATTTCAGGTTTGAACTCTACGGATAATTGTGTCTCGGTTACATTCATATAATCAGCCATCGATTTTTCAGCTTGTGGTGCTGCGGCAACTGAAATCTCCTGCATATCCGCTTGATTGCGTTTCAACATTCCACTTCCATATTGAAGAGACATTGGTCTATAAAAATCAACATACCAAGGATATAATTCCGGCTTCGTATTCGATTGATTTGGATTGCGAGTCGATAGCGTTACATCAATTCCCTTCCATAATAAACCGGTAGTCTGTTTAATATTTGCAGAATATTCTAATTTTAATGGTGATGTAAGATTTTCTACTCTAAAATTATAGAATGGCGTCCATGAAGCATTATATGTAAAATAGTTTAGGTCGAGTTTCGCATCTGCTTTCGCATCAGAATTAATTACAATAACAAGTACGTTCGTTTTATTATTAACCATGTATTCATTAAGCTGTTTATTTAACCTGCTCAAATCTTTATTCAATTTTTCAATATCTTTTTCTATTTTCAACATTGAGGTTCTAGTATCAATCAATCTCCTTTTATAGTAGTCAGTTAATTTCTGAATTTCATTTATCGAAAAACCTTTATCTGAAATATTTTTATTTGCTGCTAGTATTTCTAGTTCAGAACCGATTGCTTCATGTTCAATTTTTTTTGTGTTTATCGCAGAAGCTACTGATTTGATCGAGTCTTCTAATTTAATTACTTCATTATCTTTGAATGGAACTGAAAGATAATCGGATACTTGTTTAACAGTTACAATTACACCTTTACCTAAAAGTTTTGCGCTGATACTTTTAGGATTAATCCCATCAGCAAGACCCGAAACGAATATTTCATTCATTCCTTTTTCAAGTTTAATATTTGCGATATGTGTAAGTTCAGCTCCGGCTAAGAAAACCTTCGCGTTTTTTAATTCACTCTTGAATTGATTCTGAGCTGATAGATTTGTCGATAAAAATGATATGATAACAATTAATAGAATTTTCGAAAATGATTTCATGAAAACCTCCGTAATGATTTTAATGTTTATACATAAACAAACTTCTCTTGTTCCTTGATGTTTCCTTTCAAAAAATGGGGGGATTCTTTATCTTTGCTTCGCACTAATACATTAAATTAATGAAAAAAATATTAATAGATTTAATAAAAAAACATTTTGATAAGATTATTGAAAATTGGACTTTCAAGCTAATTCCTTTGCTAAATAATAAAATTTCTAATGAACAAGCAGAAAAATTTGCCAAAAGTTCATTAAAAATTGTATTGGAAATATTAGAAGCATCCGATTTTACAGTCGCTGGTCAATATTTAATTGATAACTACACATTGTTTTCAAAAGCTAATCTTAGCATCCTTGAAATCAGCCAACTCTTTAGTCAAGGCAGATATTCGATACTGCCATTATTGGAGAACGACCCTGAGAATGATCCTGTAATCGTACTCGGTTATTTAGATGATGTATTCGAACAGCTTTTTGCTCGTTACGGAATGTTACATCAAGAAGCTAAATTAAGGGAAGTTGAAGTCGATAGAGTAAAAGACTCCACCGAAGTAAAGAGATTACAAGCTCAAGTGGATCAATCGGAAAAGCTTGCCGTAATCGGACAGCTTGCCGCAGGGGTGGCACATGAGATCGGGAATCCGCTCACATCAATCTCCTCACTCGTCCAGATTATGCAGAGGCGAAACAAAGACGAATTTATCTCTGAACAGCTTTCTATCGTAAAAGAAAACATAGATCGCATTTCAAGAATAGTAAGGGAACTTGTTGATTTTTCTCGACCTCCGAGTTACGAAGTACAGCTTCATGATATTACAGATGTTATTAGAACGGCTGTCGGTATTGTTAAATATGATAAACGTGTTAAGAAGGTAAAATTCGAGACCGACCTTAAATCAGGGCTTCCTGTTGTGGAGATTGCACCCGATCAAATATTGCAAGTGTTTGTAAATATTCTTATTAATGCTCTTGATGCAATGGATGGTACAGGTATTCTAAAAGTAAAATCATATTATGATGATGATTTTATTTCTATTGATATCGAAGATAACGGTTGTGGAATGAATAAAAAAGTTGCCGATCAAATTTTTGATCCATTCTTTACAACAAAAGAAGTTGGCAAAGGAACAGGTCTCGGACTTTCTGTGAGTTATGGTATCATCAATAAATTTAATGGCAAAATTAAAGTAAAGAGTGTTCTAAAGATGGGAAGTATTTTCACTATTACTCTTCCGATAAGTAAAAAAAATGAAAGGAATTAAGATGAATGCTAATATTTTAATAGTCGATGATGAAAAAGCAATTAGAGATTCGCTTAAAATTGTTCTCGAGGATGAAGGTTTTAAAACTGATACAGCATGCGATGGCGAAGAGGCATTACAGAAATTGGACGAGAATGAATTTGATCTCGTTATATCCGATATCAAAATGCCAAACTTAGATGGAATGCAGTTACTTGATGAAGCCTCAAAAAAATATCCTCAATTATTTTTTATTATTATGACTGCTTATGCTGAAGTAAAAACCGCTATCGATGCTCTTCATAAAGGGGCTTATGATTATCTTATTAAACCGGTAGAGTTTGATGATATTATAGCGCGTGTAAAAAGATTAATGGATTATAGAAAATTGGAATTGGAAGTTAAATCGCTCCGAAGCCGTATTTCATCCGATGCCGGTTTTACAAATCTTATCGGAAAAAGTAATTCGATGAAACATGTCTATAATTTGATTACACAAGTCGCTCCGACAAATAGCAATGTATTGATTCTCGGTAAAAGTGGTACAGGAAAAGAACTTGTAGCAAAAGCAATCCACTATAATAGTAAAAGAAAAGACAAAATGTTCCTTCCCATTAATTGCGGTGCCATTTCCGAAAACTTAATTGAAAGCGAACTCTTCGGACATAAAAAAGGATCGTTCACAGGTGCTCAAGATGATAAAGTTGGTCTCTTTAAAGTTGCAGATGGCGGCACTCTCTTCTTAGATGAAATCGGCGATCTTCCATTAAGCCTTCAAGTGAAGCTTTTAAGAGCTATTGAGGATAAAGAATTTTTCCAAGTCGGTGGAACGAAACCCGTAACTACCGATGTACGACTTATCGCCGCTACACATCAAAATCTTTTAGAAAAAATTAAGAGCGGTGAATTCCGCGAAGACCTTTATTATCGACTTAATGTTGTAGAAGTAAAATTGCCAACTTTAAACGAAAGGAAAGATGACATTCCTCTTCTCGTCAGCCATTTTATTGAGAAATATAGTAACGAAATGGGTAAAAAAGTCATAGGAGCAGAAAATGATGTTATAAAAATTCTTTCATCTTATGAATGGCGCGGTGGAGTAAGGGAATTAGAAAATGTAATCGAGAGAGCTATTATTTTCTGTAACTCCGAGTATATTACCCCGGATGAACTTTCTGAAAACATAAAAGGGAGCTCCATTTTTCACGGCTATCCCGATTCATTAAAAGATGCCGTAAGAAATTTTGAAAAAGAGCATATTCTAAAAACTATTAAGAAATTTGAATACAACAAAGAGGAAGCCTCTAAAGCTTTAGAAATAGGGCTTTCCTCTTTATATCGTAAAATGGATGAGCTTGATATTCCAACAAAATCACTATCAAGCGACGAAGATTAAAATGATGTACAATAATCGGGAATTTATATTCCCGATTAAAACTTCGTAATTAAAATTCTAAACTCACTCCGATTGAGGGAAGAAGTCCAATTGATGAACTTTTATCTACTTCTCCTTTCCGGTAGTCATATCTAATTGTATTGGTATTCTTGTTATTATAAATATTCTGAATATCGATATAAGTAATTAAATTTAATCCACCAAGATCCCAGCGTCTATCCACTCTTATATCCAAACTATGAGTCGGTTCAAATCGATATGCATTATAATTAAGAACGCTTTGCGATCCATCGGAATTAAATGGCGTATAAGGATTACCTGTGGCAAAGCGGAACCGTGAAGATACTTCCCATTTCTCATTAAACGAATATCCACCGCTAAGATTTATAATCCATTTTTGATCGAACGATCCTGCACGTTCAATTCCATCAAGTCCTTTAAAAAATGATTCGCTATATGTAACGCTTAAAATTCCATAACCGGGAGTATCAGAAGATTTTTTCTGAAGAGAAAATTCTAAACCGCGAGCGAACCCTTTTCCGGCACTTATCAGCGGTTCAAGACCCAACGACCCAAAATTTTCATCCGAACCTCCAAACCCAACCCCTGTATTTGCCAACACCAAATATGGGCGAAGCAAACTTGCAGGATAATCGGAATAGTCTTTATAAAATCCTTCTAATTTTAGACGAAGATCAGAAGTCAATCTTCTTTCATAACCCGCTACATATTGAATTACCTTTACCGGTTTTAAGTTTTCATTTTGTTTGAACGATGCCAACCATAAATATGAAGGTGCTTGATGATATATGCCTGTGCTAAAACTAACCGAAGAAACTTCATCCAATATATAAGAAAGAGAAGCTCTCGGGTCTAAAGTAAAGCCGGAATTTATGCGGTCAAAATAATCCCCTCTTAATCCGGCAGTAAACATCAATCGACTAAAAAATGTTGTAGAGTATTGAGAATAAAAACCATACTTGTAAAAATATTCTGCAGATGAAAGTGAAGTAACTTGAAGAGTCTCGCCAAATGAAGTAATAAATGTTGGTAGTAGTATATCCGCACTGAACTTAATTATTTTACCCGAGATTCCAAAATTAATTTCCGAAGTTTCATTTAGTTTTACTACTGCATCACCTTTAAATTCATTTTCCCCTTCTTGGGAAATATTTGTGAATATAGGATTAAGTAATGTATCTCTTTGACGAGTATCATAATCGACAAAATTTCTACTCAGACTAAAATTATAGAATCCATTATCAAAGATATGACGATACGAAATTCCCACAAGGTATTGATTTTGGTTACTTCCAAGAATACGGGAATTATCATACAGGTCTTCTGAATCTTTGTTATTGAATTTCACTTTGTCGAAAGCACCTATAAAAAGCCAGTTAATTTTATTCTTTGAATCGATGTTATATGATGCTTTTGACATTACATCATAGTACTCGGGCACGAAATTAAACCCTGCTGCATTAAAAATAAAATCGAGATAACTCCTTCTTGCAGAAAAAATAAAATTACTTTTGGAATCGATTGGACCTTCAATATTAAAACCAAATTGCGAAGCAGATATCGTTGCCTTACCTCCAATACGGTCATTTCTTCCATCTCTTAAATCAATTTTTAATACTGAAGAAAGTTTATCGCCGTAATTTGCCGGGAATCCTCCTGTAGAGAATGTTGTCTCTCTAACAAAATCGAGATTAATATAGCTAAGCGGTCCGCCTGTTGCCCCTTGAGTACCGAAGTGATTAATGTTAGGTACAGTAAAACCATCTACTAAGAAAAGATTCTCCGAGGGAGCACCTCCTCTTACTACAAGATCATTTCTTCCCGCACTCACCTGTCCCACTCCCGGTAATATTGAAAGTGCTCTTACGACATCCTCAAATCCGCCCGGTGCTCTTCGGATTTCTTCATAGCTAAAACTTTTCACACTATTAAATTCATTTGGATTCATATCGAAATAATCAGACTGAACCGTTATTCCATTTAATTCTATAAACGTAGATGATAATTCGAATAATAAAGTTGCGGGACGAACACTATTTACTACCACATCTGATTTCGTAGCAGATAAATACCCTACATAAGAAGCCCTAACAGAATATTTACCAACCGGAACATTTTTAATTATAAAATCGCCGTTTATATCAGTTGCCGCACCAAAATTAGTGTCCATAATAATTAAGTTAACACCCGGAAGTGCCTCTTTTGTGCTTTTATCTATTACTTTACCAGTAATACTCCCCTGAGCAGTAATAATTCCGCTCGCTAATATCAAAAATCCAAAAAATATTCTTTTCATATTCCTTCTTCGTTTTTTATATATAACAGTAAATATTGAAAATAAGTTTCTCGAAGTATTCTAACAATTTTATTATATTAGAATGATATACTGGGAATTATTTTAATGTCCGATTTTAGCAACGAGTTTTCTGTTTTTGAACGGTTTTCCGATGGAATGCCAAATGTATTTATGGGATTATTCCATCCAAACGATTCATCACAAATAAAATATACAAAGTCGATAGAGTCCGTTATTGGAATTAGTTTGGAAGAGATTAATCAATTTCCGGAACAACTCTATTCCCTTATACCGGAAGAAGATTTCCATCCATTTATCAAAAACATTAGAGAAAAATTCGCCAATCCAAATGTATCTAATTTCGAAACAGAATTTCTTATAAAACCGAAGCCCGAACAAAGTATTTGGCTTAAAGAATACATAAAAATCGATAGAGATAAAAATGGATTACCATTTGAGGTTGTTAGTTTATTCGTAAATAATTCGGAATTAAAATTCGTATCCGAAGAATCGAAAATAAAAATCGATAAATACAAAGAATTAAATCAAGCGAAAGATAAATTTATTTCGATAGTTTCACACGATTTAAGAGCACCATTTACTACTCTTCTCGGCTTCTCCGAAATATTAGTAAATGAAAAAGATATAAGCGAAGATGAAAGAAATGAATATCTTGGCTATATATATGATTCATCGAAGACACAGCTTGCCTTAATTAATAATTTATTGGATTGGTCGCGTCTTCAAACTGGCAGAGTGAAAGCAGAGCCTCAGCGTCTGCATGTTAAAACTATTATTTCAAATGCCCTTTCGCCAATTAGCATTGAAGCAGCAAGAAAGAGAATTGAGCTGAAATTTGATATCCCTAATGAACTTTATATGAATGCGGATGAGCGGCTTATTAGTCAAACAATTATTAATTTGGTTAGTAATGCAATTAAGTTTTCTAACGAAGGTTCAGATATCTCAATTTCGGCATCTAAATTCAAAGAGGGTATGCTAGAGTTTATTGTTAAGGATGATGGAGTAGGAATTTCGGAAGAGAACCAAAGCAAGTTATTCCAAATTGACCAGAAATTTTCTCTCCCCGGCACTGATGGACAAAAAGGAAGCGGTCTCGGTCTTACACTCGCTAAAGAAATTATTGATCAACACAATGGATATATATGGTTTTATTCGCAGGAGGGTATCGGCAGTGAATTTCATTTTACTATCCCCGAAGCTAAAAATATTATTTTATTAATTGAGCATGATAAAGAACTTCGCGATCATCTAAAAGAAGTAATCGAATTAAATCTGATTGGCTTCGAGATTATTTTTTCAAATAACGGTTATGAAGCAATATCGAAATTCAAAACTATTCTCCCCACTCTTATCATAACAGATCATGATATGCCGCTTATGAATGGTATTCAATTAGTAGAAGCCATAAATAGCAAAGACACATTAGTACCAATACCTATTATTGTAATTCTTCAAAACATGACAGATGAATTAACAACACGATACGATGAACTTGGAATAAGTAAAATAGTTACCAAACCGGTAAATGATTCCTTACTCTTAACAACTATTCAATCTTGTTTAAACTAAACCGGCTGATATATATATGAATGAACCAGAAGCAATGAATGAACCTGAATTAGAAAATGGAACTGAATTAATAAGAGAACCGGAACGATTTTGGTTCGCATTATATACAAAACCCAAAAACGAATTTCAGGCAGAACTTCAACTACGAGCAATTGGAATTGAGACTTACATGCCATTTGTAATAAAAGAAAAAAAATGGACAGATAGGATAAAGAAAACTAAAGAACCGGTATTTAGAGGTTATATTTTTATTTTGGCTACTATTCAGGAGCGGTATCAGGCGGTTACTCAGAAAGGAATCGTTAAAGCTGTTTCCTTTGGCAGTGTGGTATCTACTATTCCTGATTGGCAAATTCAGAATCTTAAAATAATTCTAAGTGATAATCCGGAATATTATATTTCTGATAAATTGCTTCTTGGTACTAAAGTAAGAATAATGGATGGACCATTTAAGGATATTGAAGGAATTATTACAACAGAAAGAGGGAAAGGAAAAGTACTCGGTGTTACAATCGATATCTTAAAAAGATCGGTGGTAATTAGTCTCCCTGAGAATTACGTTATGAAGACACCGAATCAGGCAGTCCCTGTAAAAGATAATAAGAAGTACTATTACAAAGTTATTGAAGAAGAGGACGAATCGGAAGGAACGCAAACCGGAGTTACCATGGCTTCCAATTCCGATGAACCCGAATCAGAAGATACAAAACCTACTGCTACCAGAGATTCGGAATCAGAAGAAACCAGAACCATTATTCCCAAAAATTCTGAATCAGTAGAAACTAAATCCTCTACACCTGAAGGGTCTGAATCAGAAGATTCCGAAAAAAATAAAAATAATTAGAACGAGATAAAAGAAATGTCTGACGAGAAAAAAAATTTAAGCAAAATGAACGAAGGCGATCCAATTTCCGGTTCTTTGGTAGTAGAGAGAATGGATTTAAAAATTTCTTCTACAAATAAATTCTTCATTGATATCGATCTTCGTGGTGCCACCGCTAAACTTAACGGTAAGGTTTGGGATAATGCTCAGGTAATTTATAATAAAATTAAAGACTCTAAGGTAGTTACAGTCAAAGGCGTTCTTACAAAGTATAAAGATCAATTTCAGATAAAAATTGAAAAGATCGAAAGCTATTCAGGAGATGAAGTTATATTTATAGAGCAAACAATGCCCCGCTCGACAAATGATTTCGATGAAATGAAAAATGAATTTTTAGGATTTATTAATTCTATACAAGACCCGCATCTAAATAAATTACTTAATGAAATATTTTCTTCTGATGATGGTGTCAAATTTTTCAAGTCTCCTGCCGGTAAAAGTTGGCATCATGCTTATTTGAGCGGACTATTAGAACATACACTTGAGATAATAAAAATATGCGATTTAATGGCTTCGTTCCATAAAGAAGTAAAAAGAGATATTTTGCTTTCCGGTGCTATGCTTCATGATTTCGGAAAAATCATCGAGCTTAGCAGTGAGCCCGGATTTGAATATACAGATACAGGCAAATTTGTCGGACATATCGTCCTTGCCGTTTTATTTGTCGATAGAACAATTAAAGAAAAATTCACTGATTTCCCTTCACCGCTTAAAGATCAATTATTCCACGTAATACTTAGTCATCAAGGGAAATTGGAATACGCTTCCCCGGTAGAACCTAAAACAATTGAAGCAATAATTTTATATCAAGCAGATGAGCTTAGCGCAAAAACAAATGCTTATAAGCAAGCAATAACTAAAGGGAGAAATGAAGGGAGTAAATGGACAAGACCGCTTCCTCTAGCCAATAATAATTCTCTTTTTATACCCGAAGATTTTGAAATTCAATAACCATAAGGAAAACGCAATGAAATCAATAAGTGCCCTCGCAATATTATTTTTAATTGCTCTTACATTCATTTCTTCTAATCTATTCGCTCAATCTGTTGTGTCACTTTTAGATGAAGGAGATAAATATTACGAAAAGTTCGATAATCAAAAAGCATTGGACTTCTATACAAAAGCAGAAAAATTAGACGCTAATAACATCGAAATTCTTTGGAGAATTAGCAGAGCTTACGTTGATTTAGCCGAAAAAATGCCTTCAAGTACAGGCAAACAAGAGGATGCTCAATTAGCTGTTTTTGAGAAAGCTAAAGATTATGCAGAAAAAACAATTAAAGCTGATGGCTCTAAATCAATTGGATACCTAAGAAGAGCTATCGCAAATGGTAAAGTCGCACTCTTCAAAGGAGTTTTTTCGGTCGCCGGAGTAGTTAATTCCGTTAAATCCGATTGCGAAAAATCGATTCAACTTAATAATGGCGGAAGCGAAATTCAGGCTATTACTCATTATGTATTGGCTCGCACACATGCAAAAATTTCTGAAAAATGGGCTCCAGCTCGTTCAGTACTTGGTCTTGGCTGGGCTGATAATGAAATCGCTCTTAAAGAATATAAAAAAGCAATCGAACTTAAACCGGGTTATATTATGTTTTATGTTGATTATGCTCTTTCTTTAATAGAAGAAGATGAAGACGACATTGCAAAAGAGATGTTGAATAAAGCAATAAAGAGTAAAATCCAAGATGAAGATGATGACTCTCGTCTTGCAGAAGCAAAAGAATTACTTAAAAAATTATAAGTGAAATGGAATTTAGCGCAAAGTTCATAAATAAATTAAAGTATACCAAACGGTTGGTCTTTTTTACCGGTGCCGGAATCTCAGCTGAAAGTGGTATCTCCACATTCAGAGGTTTGGATGGAATCTGGAATAAAATGAAACCGGAAGAATTGGCAAGCATTGATGGATTTATGAAAAACCCTGATCTCGTTTGGCAATGGTATCAACATCGTAGACAAATTGTGCAAGATTCAAAGCCGAATGCGGGACATATTGCTATTGCCGAACTTGATAACTATTATGATGTAACTGTTGTAACGCAGAATGTAGATAATTTACATAGAAGAGCCGGAAGCTCGAAGGTATTCGAGCTTCATGGCAATATTGAACGCAATTTTTGCATCGATTGTAAATTTCCTTTTAGCGAAACTGAATTAAATTTAGAATCAGGCAATCCCAAATGTAAAAACTGCGGTGGAAGGATAAGACCCGATGTAGTATGGTTCGGCGAAATGTTGCCACAGGATCAATTCAGCGGCGGTCAATCCGTAGCAGAATCTTCTGATATCTGTTTTATTGTAGGTACTTCAGGATTAGTTTATCCGGCTGCTTATATACCGATAGAGGCAAAGCAAGCCGGTGCTTTTTTGGTAGAAATAAATATCGAAAATACAGAAATGAGCTGCTTTGCAGATGAATCATTCATCGGTAAATCAGCCTCAATTCTCACCGAGATACTCACAGAAGTAAAGAAAATCAAAACAAATTCTTAATACTAATTAAAATACTTTTTTAGATTTATCTGTACTTCTTGAGAACACAAGAATTAAATAATCATGAAGAGTAATACCACCAAAACTATTAAAAAAAATAATTTCATACACCCCGTTAAAATTATTTTAGTAGTTTTAAGAAGAATAAAGGCGACTACTATCAGGACAATTAGTATTTCCATAATTTTAAACTAAAATTAAATATGTTGATTAATTTCTAAGCTGTCCTCTGCGTAAGTGTTTTCTGTTTCTAATACTCTTACGGTTACTTTTTTAATATTATCCGGCAGTCCCACTTTTTTAATTTTCTTTAAAAAATAGCCAACAAGATTTTCGGCGGTCGAATGGAAATCGACAATTACCATTCTCGAATCTAATTTCTTAAGTAATTCTTGTAATTCACTATCTCCTTCAAAAACTAAACAAGCATGATCAAGTTCTTCTACTAATGGATTAATAATCGATTTGACATCATAGTAATCAAGTACCATTCCGTTATTATCAGGCTCGCCATCAAGCTCTACCATCATCTTATATGAATGCCCATGCAGATTCTTGCACTTACCTTCGTGGAATGGAAGTCGATGACCCATCTCCCAAGTAAATTCTTTTGCAATTCTCATTTATACTCCTCTCTCATCCGGTTTCCAAATGTATTTATGCATTTGGAGTTGAAAACGGACTTGTAAATTATCTTCTATTATCCAATCTGCCATCATCAATGGGGTTAAATTCCCAAAAACAATTGAAAACAGCAGTTCATATTTACCTATTAAATTATATTTTTCAATTATCGATTTCGACCATTCGTAATCCTCTCTCGTCCCGATTACAAATTTCACTTCATCAATTGATTTTAGATGCTCAATATTTTCATATCGATTCTTTTTCATCATCTTACTCGAAGGACATTTTAAGTCCATTATTACTTTCACACGTTTATCTATATTTTCAATCGGAAGAGAGCCGCCGGTTTCGATTAAAACTTCATATCCAAGATTGCAAAGTTTTTCCATTAGATCGAGGACTTCAGTTTGAACAAGTGGCTCGCCACCCGTTACTTCGACAAGACGACAATTATATTTAGAAACTTCTTCTATAATTTCATCTATTGATTTATCGTTACCCTCATAAAATGCGTATTCAGTATCGCAATAAGTGCATCGAAGATTGCAATATGTCAATCTTATAAAAACGCATGGAAGACCGGCTTTTGTACTTTCCCCTTGCAATGAGTAGTATATTTCATTTATTTTAAGCATTATCTCTTTCTTCTTTATCCGCAAAGATAAAAACAAAAATAATAATAGCATAGTTTAAGTTTGATTTACAGATAACCAAATGCTATATTTGTAGTCTTTA
>JALNXG010000077.1 GCA_023230485.1 Melioribacteraceae bacterium | reverse complement strand
TATGAGCTAGTTTCATCCTCTGTATCTTCCAATAATTATTTTGGAAAAACATTATTTGGAATTAGTATTATAAAAGATAATTGGTATTCTGTCAGTGTAGATGTTAAAGAAGATTCAGGAACAAGTGCTTATTTTAATGTATGCATGAATGAAGGAACAGGGGCTGTTGAACATATAGCACCTATTAATTATGAGATTCCCTATGGTGGATTATATGCGGCAACAACGGAATGGCAAACATATAATCTTTTATTTAAAGCAACAAGTTCTGTTACTACCGGTTCTATTGGTATACAGATTAATGATCCAAGCAAGACATTACAAATAAGAAATATTATTTTAAATAAAATAAATTTTGTTGATGATTGCCAAACTGATAATACTGCTGATTGGACAAGGATTGGAAGTAATGGTACTCTAACTTATGAGATGGAAGATATTGGTGGAGGTTTATTTGATACTCATTATTTATTTTCAACTTCCACAACCGTTTCATTACCAAACTATTCATTAGCAAACGGGTTTGCTAAAACTAATTTAACATTTTTAAAAGGAAAGTATTATAAGATTTCTTGTTATGTAAAAGACGGAACTGCAACTGGAGTATCAATCAAATTAAGAATATCGCCTTGGGGTGGTTTGCCTTTTTCAAGTGATGCTATTGTAACAAACGGAACATGGCAAAAACTTGAATATTATTATTATGTATTTACAGATAATTATGAATCAGGTTCCGTTGGTTTTTATTCAAGGATAAGTTTAGGCGGGGGAAATATTAAGATAAAGGATTTTAGATTCCATGAAGTTTCCTCATTTGAATATTTTAGTAATAAATTTGATGAACTAAGTTTATCTTTCAATGGAGGATTTTTTGCTATTGAAGATAGGATAAAAATATTATCATCAGTATTAATTCAATGTGGATGTATTTTACGAGTTACTGATAAAATTGAATTATGGCAATTAGATAATAGATTAAAAACTATTTATGATTATCAAATAAGAAGTAAAGGGGAAGGACAAGAATCAACATTTAATTATAGACAGAATGAAAAAGATTTTTATGATTATGGATATGTAGCTTTTCCAGAAGCAGATAGTCCCCAAATGATTCTAAAACAGAAAGGAATATTTATTGATCAAGATAAAATAGCAGAGCCAATTAGTTCTTTAACGGTATTAAAAGACGTGATAGAAATTCCTCATGTATCTGATTCTGAAAATGCACAAAAAGCAGGTATTGTTTATTTACAGAGAAAAAATGGTGTTGAAGAAACAATAACATTGGATTGTAGGGATGATTTGCTTGTTACCCAACCTGATGATATGGTTCTATTTAATGATTTAGAATATGGTATTCGGCCAGTCGGAGAAGGAAGTTACAATTCTTATAATTTAACAGTACAGCAAGTTCATATAAAACCAGATTTAACTATTTCATTACAATTATTAAAATTTATTCATCCAATACTTAACTGGGATGATTTATCTGTAAATGTAGTTACTATTGAAACTGATGATTCCCCGGCAACTACTATTTACAAAACAATTACAGCAGGACCAGATGATGACACTGGACAAAATAAAGTAGATTCAAGAGTACGGATTGGGAATAACATTATTTTAGATGGAGAAAAAGGACTAATTACCATAGGGGAAGGATTAATTTCAAGAGTATGGTCTTTTCAAACAACAGAAAAAGAACCAAATTATTCAACGGCCATAGGACCATATACTGTTTTAGATGGAACAACACCACGAAAGGCGATTTTATTTTGTTCACAGAATTGGTTGTTTTACGCTCTTGATGTAGATACAGGTGAAGAAATATGGAGCCAGATAAATGATGGTGCTATGTATGGTAGAATGCAGGCAGTTGATTTAGAAGGCACTGGTGATTTAAAAATCTATGTTCCTTGCAACACTGGGCACATTAAGCGAGTAGACGCTGATGGTGAATATGATAGTGCTTTCACATTTTATAATGTGTATGATAGGGAAGGCAGTGGCACAGTTACTTCAGTAGGAGCAGGATATATTATAGATAGTAGCCAAGCTTGGCATGATAATGCTTTTATAAGAATTTCAAATCCTACAACGCAAGCTGAGGCAGATACAAATGCTGAAGTTTCTTTTACATCAGGCGTGGCAAATGGCAGTAGTGCCAGAATTAGTTTGATTTCCTCAGGGAATAAGTTAGATTTATATGGAGGGGTTCCCGCTGGAGTAGCACCGGGTGATACATTTATAATAAACCCAGCCTATGTATCAGATAAAATATTTATGCACGCAGGCCAATTGATAAAAGAAGGAAGCATTTGGTATTTATATGCTACAAGTCAGGATTCTCATATTTATAAAATTAATGCTCATACAGGGACATTAATATGGAAGTATGCGGGACTAGAGGCAACAGAGGCATGTCCTTGGATCGGAGATTTATTTCAGGATAGTGGTCAGTATGTGCTATGGGGTTGTTATGATAAACATTTAAGATGCCATAATGCTACTACAGGTGCAGTTATTTGGGATGTTGAATTAGATGGATTATTGGACGGAACCCCGCAGGTTGCACCAACAGGGACTGGAGGGAAATATGAAATTTATCAAGCAAGTCGATCTGGAAAAATATTTAAATTAGATAGAGATGATGGTTCAATATTAGCGGAATCAGGCAGGCCACAATATTGGCAAGATGTAGCCAGTACAACAAGGCCATTGAAAAGAAGTGATAATTCTTGGATGGTATATATCGGTGGAAGACGAGGTGATTTCGGAGCCTATGATTGTACTGATATGTACCCTATATGGAAGAAAAATGTAACACCAGATAATATAAATAGTTCAGCAGTTTTTCATGATGTTGCAGGATACGGAAATCTTGATATAATAATTGCCGATATGACTGGAACAATACATATCTTTCATGAAGATGGTATGAAAATATGTGAGGTATACGGTAAGGGAGCTATTGAGGGCATGCCCTTAATAGCTGATATTGATGATGATGGCAAGGTTGAAATGGTTGTAACAACTTGCGATGGATGGGTGCATTGTTTTAGATTTACAAATGGAACTGATAACGGAGTTAATGGCGAGTGTCCTGATGTAATTACTATGCCTTTACCTCCTGATGTCTAAATAATAAATAAATGAAAAGGATTTACAGAATGGAAAATACACATTGTCCAACTCCTGATTGTCATAATAGAATATTGGAAGCTGTTAAGGGATTAAAAGAGGAATTAGATATACAAGAAGAAATATTAAGGGGGATAGATGGTAGAGGAGGATTAGTAAAGGATAATGAAGATATTAAAAATGAAATTTTTGATAACGAGGGTAAATCAAAGATGAGTTGTTATATTAAAAAAGTACCTACAAAGGTATGGGTACCTCTTCTTATTTTTTCAATAGGCATACTAGGAACAACAATTTATAATGCAGCTGCATCAGCAAGTAAGCAAGAATTAACTAAATTAGATGGACAAGTACAATTAATAAATAAAGATGTGAATGACATTAAAGAATCACAAAGTAATTTAATACTTGAGATGCATAATTTTAAAAAAGATATTAAAGAAGAATTAAAAAATCAAAGAGATGGCTTTGATAAAAAACAAGAATTTTATTTTAATAATATAAAACAGTTAATGGAAACATATCATCAGAAAAACAAATAGGAGGAAATATGAAAAAGTTTTTTTTAGTTATTTTATTAACATTATTTTTTAGTAGTTATTCTTTTGGTGCAGCATCTATAGAATCCTCAGTAAGTAAAAAAAGTAATTCTATGGTAACATATGCTTTTATAATTACAGGAGGAAGTGATGGTGCAGTTATTACTTCCTCAACAGGAAACCCAATAACTCTTGATCCAATGGTGGTAATGAATGTAGATTTTATTCCTGATATAGGAGATACACAACCGAGTGATGAATATAATGTTTATTTAGTAGATGCAGCAGGTAAAGATAAGATAATGAATGTGGGGGTTGATGCCCCTCAAGCAAGAACAGATAAGGATAATACAAGAACACCCGTAACTACAGATGGTGGATTGATTTATTTAAAAGGAACTTATTACATAACAGCTACTGATATGGGAGCAGATAATAAAACAGTAATGATTATAACAGGTAGAAAAACTACGGAGTAATAATGAAAAAAATATTATTTTTTATTTTACTATTTTTATTATTTTCATTTTCAGTATCCGCTAAGTTTTTAGTAACAAGTGATGGAAAATACTTAGTAACAAGTGATGGTAAATACTTAGTAACAAGTGATCATACTGGTGGTGATCCTTCTGGAAATGTTAATAATATTTTACGAATACATATACAGCAATTGGAATTATTTTAATAAGGGAGGTATAATGAAATTTTATAAATATATATTTATTCTATTATTACTTTTATTTAGCAATAGTTTATTTGGACAGGTAACAACAATTGAAGTTGCAGATACAAATGGAGTTATAGCAACAGATAAAATAACAGGAACAACAATTGGTAAGGCAGTATTAAATTCAACTAATCCTGGGGCAATTACTTTTGGTCGAGCAAATGCTGATAATTCTTTTTCATGGTTATCAGATTCAGATTTTAGGACAGCAATAGGACTTGCAATAGGAACAAATGTTCTTGCTCTAAATGGCTCAGCAGCATCATTAACATCATTTCCTACTCTTAATCAGTCAACAACCGGTTCAGCAGCGAGTTTATCCATAAGCGGTAAAGTTGGTCTAATGTCTTTTACTGGTCTTGAAGGAACAAATAGGATAAAGACCGTCAGAGATGCAGCAGACACTATATTGGAACTTGGCGGGTCTTATACTCCTACAGGAACTTGGAACTGGTCATCTGTAACGTGGTCTAATGTGCCTACGTTAAACCAAAATACGACAGGAAATGCGGCAACAGCATCAGCTCTCTCTGCCAATCCTACTGATTGCTCCGAGGGTCAATTTGCCAATGCAATTGCAGCAAACGGAAATTTAACCTGTGCTACTCCTTCAGGTAGCGGTTTCTCCGTAACCGACATAACCGGCCAGACAGATGACACAACCCCAGATACAACTGCAACGGCTGTACTTGCTCAAGGTGGTAGTTTAATCGAAAGTACAATAGCACAGATTGGAACAGCAATAGGTGTAATCGACTGGACAGCGGATCAGGAGGCAACAAATATACACGCTGGCAATATCCCTGATTTAAGCGGGACGTATGTAGCTGTAACCGCCAATACAATAGATGCCATAGGCGATGCTGCTGCTGATGGAACGGTTAATTTTGCAGGATATAAAAACATATGGACAAGCACGCTTAATTCTGCTGGTGCTGTTCACACCTTTACAAATACCACTGCTGACCTAACCGCTGATGTGTCTTTTATGGACTTTAAGTATACAGATGATGGTGATGCAAATGGGTTTTTTCTAAGAGGCTATGATAATTCAGGCAATGATCTGAAATGGAGTATCAACGCTAATGGAGTAGGCAGTTTCTCAAGTATTACAGCTCCGGGGGGGATTTCTATCGCGGCTACTGCTGCTGGAGGACAGTATAATTTTAATTATGAAGCTACTGGCAATGGTTCAAATTATGGTGGATTTGGTGTGTATGGCAATTTAACACATAGTACAATATATGCTTATCCTCTTGATGCCCCTTTCCCTGGTGCGACATTATCATGTACTACTCCATCAGCTCAGGATTTTAGTGATACCAGTTCACAGTCAACCTCTGTTTGCACTTGGGTTTACAAAGATGCGCCACAAACTCCCATTTCTGGTGATGGTGACGTTTTCGATGATAACTGTACCGGAGCCTGTTTAAGGGGCGGAACATTTAGAACCACTGTTGACGGTTCCCCTCTTTTGCCAAATGCGTTTGATGGATTTTTGGTAACAATAACTGACGCAGGGGGAACCCCAACGATAGAACCCCTTGCTACAGGTACAGATGATACAATAATTTATAATGAAACATCATGTGGACAGGGCGTTAATTTAGTTGGTGATGGTACTACAGGGGGAATGGTAATATTACAGTATGGGGGAGCAGATACTATACTTGCTTATGGTAACGGCTTTGCATGTGGGAGTTAACTATGAAAAAGATATTAACGATATTTCTTATACTTCTCATTTCACAAGTCTGCTTTGCTGGCAGGCTTCAGGAAATGCAAAAGGCTGTTATTGCGGCTAAGAATGGGGCTGCTTCCTGTCCTGCTGATGGGTCTTATGACGACAGGAGCAATGATACAGCATCGACTTTTTATGGTCTTTCTCCTAATGCCGACTGGTATGCTGTAGGTAGTCATTATACACCGGCTGCTAATGTCGATATTTGTAAAATTGGGGTTAAGGTAACAAAAGATGCAGGAGATATATCAGGAGAGAATTACAGAGTTAAAATATATACATTATCAGGTACGAATGCCGATACATTACTTGGTACGTCCAATGAAATAACAGGGTCAAATGCTTGGTCTGCCGCATGGGTAAGATTCCCGTTCGCCTCTGCTGTTAGCCTAACAGCATCAACTGAATATTTAGTGGTTATAGAAAATGCAGGGGGATTAGAAACAACAAATACACTTAGCGTCCATTCCGAAGAGTCAATATCTTCTACCTTATTTTATATGTATACGTTCAACAATCTTGGGATTAGCGTAGGAGCATGGGCCAATAGAACAGTATCAATAGAGGTGTATTTTAATGATTAAAAAAATAATATTTTTATGTTGTCTCCTGATCTCAAGTCAATGTTTTGCTGCTACATATTACATGGCAAATAACCCTTGTTCGGGTAATTCAGGATGGGGGAATGGAAGTAATAGCAATGCAGGAACAAAGGCCGCTCCCTGGCTAACAATAGCTTATTCAGTTGATCAAATGTCTGGTGGAGACACCCTTATAATAGATGATGGTACATATATCGGAGCAAATAATGTTCTAAGTCCGTATTCTGGCAATGATCTTCCTGTGGGCACATCTGGAAACTATACTATTATGAAATCTGAAAATGATGGCAAAGTAATATTTGATGGTCAAAATACCAGATATATGTTTTATATTGTTAATTCAGGGGCGAGATATTGGCAGTTTGAAGGAATTATTTGGGCTAGAAATACTGAGTCAGATGTAGTTGTAAGAGATGCTTCTTATATTAAATTTTTACGTTGTGGAGCTTATGATGCTCCAAATGGAAATTACGTAAATTTTATGGCATCTAATGCATCATATATTTTATATGAGGGTTGTTATGCTTATGGAACAGGTCGTTATAAATTTTTAGCATATCATTCGAATTATATTATCTTTAGGAATTGCGTTGGCAGACCAGATGCTATAAATGCTGTAGGTGAACCTGCTGCTGTTTTTTCAATTTATAGTTCAACCTATATAAAAGTACAAAACTGTATTGCTATTGATGCAGATCAGACATCCTATTGGACTAATGTAGGAGATCGACAAGGCAGTTTTTTTGTGCCATGCACTGATGCTGTTGCCCAATATGTTGACTTTGATAATAGTATTGGATTGAATGTTAAATTAGGCGGTTTGCAAACAATGAGCAACACTGACTCTGCGAATGTAAATTTTAGAAATATGGTTATATGGGACAATACTGATGATAGTGCCGTATTGAATATGATTAGAGGAACCTACAATTTAATGCAAAATGTAACGATGGGATATTCTGATGTAAGCACTACAGCTGTATTTTATTGGGATGGTTCAAATGGTACAGCCAAAAATAATATATTTTATCATTTATTAAGCTCTTCAACCTTTTGGGGCGGAGCTGCTCCCTCTACGCAAGATTATAATGCTTACTATGAAAATTCAAACACAACAGGTAGAACAGGTGCACATGATTTAACAGCGGCCGATCCCATAACTTCAATCCCATATTTGGTTAAAGTGGAAGCGAGTTCCGCAATGGACGGAGCCGGCGAATCAGGCGCAGATATAGGCGCAAATATTCTTTATCTTATCGGCACGTCTGGAACACTTTATGGTGGAACAGGATATGCTACGGAAACAGCAATAAAGATGTGGCCCTTCCCGAATGAGGCTTTGATCCGTGAAAAAATGGCTGCTTATACCTGGGATGATGGGTCGGGCGGTGATCCTGAAATAACAGGAGCAAGGGGATTTGCTACCACAAGTTTAACCGGGTATATTTTGAATTACCTTGAACCTACAAATACAATAACCGTTACAAGCAATGTTACAAGTGTTGACGATGTAAACGAATATATTTATGGTGAATCAGGCGAGACTGATGAAGTTGATCCGATTGTTGCAATATCCGATTCAGACCCGAAAACTTTATCAAGCGGATACACAACTACACTTGGGTTTACAAGTTCTGATGCCAATGATATTGATGAATGTAAATGGCGTTCAGGGAGCGCACCGGATGAAACTCATGGCACAGCTTGTACCGGAACGACATCCGGAACGTGCAGTGTAACAGGGCTGGTACAGGGTAATAATGCTATATATGTCGGATGTGCTGACCCCACTAATAATTGGGGGAGTGATAGCATAACGGTAAATGCCCCTTCTTACAGGGCACAGGCGGGCGGAGCGTATAATGTGCGTTAATTAACCTTTAACAGGCAACAGTGGAGCAATAAATGAATTTTGAATGGTCAATACTTATAGGCATAATATCAGTAGTGTTCAGCGCGGGTGCAGCATGGGGAGTGGTAAAGGCTTCATTGAATAGTAATAAAGAAAGAATTAAGTCATTGGAGGATAGGATGGAAGCCTTGGGAAACTGTGATGATGTAGTGAGGAAATATCTTTTCGCAAATGATGGTATGACCGTTTATGTTCCGGCTACTTTTTGTGGTAAACAGCATGAAAAGCAAGAAGAGCAATTTAGTAAGCTCACTGAGAAAATGGATAAAATAATTGATATTTTAATGGAAAAGCATAATAAGTAAGAGTATAATATTCAAAACCAAATGAGGTCAATATGCAAGTCACAGCAGCCGATCAGGATAATGTTAGGAATGGGATACAGTGTCTTGAAGGAATCCTTCGTAAATGGTATAAGGCCGAAAAGATAGATCGCCATGAACTGGACGAAGCTAATAAAGAACTTAAACGTATAGACAAGGTGTGTAATGGAAATAGATGCGAAAAGCTTGATAGCTAAAAACGAAAATACCATATTGAAACTTTATGATGATAAGACTGGCAAGCCAATAAATTGGGACGCTATCCGCAAAGCTGGCTTATTACAAGGCAAAGTTACGATAGGAACCGGGCATAATATTGAAGATAATGGAATAATAGAAGAGCAGGCCGATATGCTTTTAGACTACGATATTGGAAAAGCCTATAATGACCTTAATAGAGTATTCGGAGATTTTGCTGATAGCACAGATAATATTTCCGATAACCGATACGCTGCCTTGACGGATATGATGTTTAATATGGGTAAGCCGACTTTTCTAAAATTTGAGAAAATGATCGCCGCCGTCAAACAGGGTGATTGGTCAAAGGCTGCTGACGAATTGAAGGATTCCGCATATTATAAGCAGGTTGGGAATCGCGCGAAGGCAAATGAGAACATTTTGAGGTATGACACTGACGAAACCCAATAGCAGCAAGGGTTCTGTGATAGGCTTGCAAAATGGTATCAAGAATCGTACTTTAAGGGGGAGGCAAGGGGTAAGTATGGACATGACTTATATAATAATGGATAAAGTACCGAAATTTACAAAAAATTCTTCTACGACTAATGAGGAATTGGAAATTATCAAAAAAACCGATACAAGTCTTAGAAAAATTGATAACAAACTTTTTAACGAGGTGACAAAATGAAAAGACTAAGCGTATTATTTATTTTACTGGCAATGTTTTGTTTAACTGGATGTTTATCAACCGGGATGCAGATTAAGGGCGATTCTGAACTATCAGCAGTGGCAGAGATAGCGGCAAGGCGCATAGGCTTCTTTGTGGCTCAGAACGAAAAGGCGAATATTGAGACCATTACCAAATATGTAGACCTGTTACTTACTCAGGATGATGACCAGTTGCAGGCAATGGCCCTTTATGGCCTTAGATACCTTTCCACAAAGTACACTGGCGATCCTTTGCTTGCTGATGATCTATTGACCGTTATGAGGCTTTTGGGTGTTGATTTAAGCTTGGATGAAATTGACCTGGATGGTGGGGACTTAAAGACCTTGAGAGTATTTGCGGAGGCTTTTAGGAAAGGGTTGAAGGTGTGATTATGAAAACATGGTTTAGAAAATTTTGGTGGGTACATGGGGAAAGGCATGTATATGGATTTTATTCTTTTGTTCTATCTTTAGGTTTTATTTATTTTGGTAAAAAATATAATATTTCAGAGTTTGTAGGAGCCGGTAGTACAATTCTTATAGGACTTGCAATGTATTGTTTTAATAAAGTACGAGGAAATGGTAAAGAGAGGCTAGAAGATAAAGATGGGAATAAAATATAGAAAAGGCTATAAATATCAACTTGTAGAAGATTATACTTGTCAGATAGGTATATATCCAGAAAAAGACATTGTGACTGAATATATAGAACTTACTGTAACGGGTAAGTTATTTATTAAACATGGTTACGCTTGGGATGGAACCAGTGGTCCTACAATAGATGGACCTACAAATATGCGGGGTTCACTTATTCATGATACAATTTATCAACTACTCAGGGAAGGATTACTAAAACCAGAATGGAGAAAACAAGCTGACTGTGAATTTGAAAAAGCATGTAAAGAAGATGGTATGTGTGATATAAGAAGATATATTGATTTGAAAGGTTTGAGATATTTTGCAGGATATGCTGCTGATCCCAGACATGATCGTAAAATATATGAAGCCCCTTTGCCATTTAATAAAATAGGAAATAAAAAATAAATGATATCCATAATAAAACAATTTTGGGAAAACAATCATACTGCTAAAAATAAATCAATATTATCAGGTTGTAAATATAATGAAACAATTGATTTTTTAAAGGTACAATCTTTTATTAAAAAAGGAAATAAGGTATTAGAAATAGGAGTAGGATTAGGATATGTAACACAGGGGTTTTATAATGATGGGTTATTAGTTAGTGCCTTAGATATTTCTGAAATTGCCTTATCTAATGTAAAAAAATATTGTGAAAAATTATTTTTAATAAAGGATATTGAAAGTATTCCAAAAGATTATTTCGATCTTATTATCTGTCATAATGTTATACAACATGTTCCAACTGATCTTCTTAAAAAAGAATTATTTTATTGTATTAGATCGTTAAAGGATAATGGAATTTTTGCTATGGAATTTATTTCAACATTTGAAAATATTAATGATACTTGGAATGAGAATTATAAACATTCTAAAAATTCTTTACCTAATTTTTATAGATCAATAGATTATATGGGAGGAATAATAAAGGAATGTGGTGGGAATTATGAAATGGTTGTAAATAATAAATGTAATATTGGAAAGACTAAAGGATGTCATATTTTTCATATAAAAAATAATTTAAATTGTTAAACTAAATAGGGAATAGATAATTTGTTTTATCTATTCCCTATTTTTTTATTTCCATTCTTTTTTAACTTCAAGATCAAATTGATCCTTTGAATAAAGATGAACTGTTCCATATTCAATACTAATAGGAACTGTTTCATTATTTATCGTTACAATTTTTGTCTTTATTATAGTCCCTCCTAAATACCTATCACATATTACTATTCCTAATAATGAATAAACAATTGCCATAATTAAAAGAAATATTCCTTGTTTATGTTTTAATATAAATCTGGATATATAATCAATTGAATCCATTTTAATTCTCCTTAAATATCTTTTTTATTATTTTACAAAATTGTGGTTGTTTATCACATAATTCAGGAGATATTCCTGAACAACCAATTTCTTTGCAGACCTCTTTGATTTCTTTTTTAATCTCATCCGATTTTTGACTAGGTATTAAATCTTCACTAAATAACATTGTACCATGAATATGTTTTCCTTCTTCTACTTGTCCAGAAGTTAAAGCAATCATTAACGCTGGTTGTCTCCTTACATATTTTCCACATTCAGTAATAAATCCTTGATCATCCCCTGATGGATATGGAGTTTCACATATTCCTTCATTAATCATTCTTAAACCTATCTCACAATGTTTATTTCCTTCATATATCTTTCCATTATATCTTATAGCTGCACATTTAATTCTCATATTACTAATTGATGACGGCATTTTTAATTCTCCTTATTTTAATATTTTTATTTGTGCTAAATCTTCTTCCTTTTGTGAAACGTAAAATACTCTATCTGCATACTTTAATATTGTTTTTAATTTTGTTCTTTCATCACTTATCATCACTATTTGAATGCCTAATTCCTTTGATATCTTTTGTACCATTTCTAATGCTTTTGAATTTGCTTTTCTTCCTTTTAATCCTGGAAATGGTTCATCAAGAAATAATATACCACGTATATTTTGTGTTCTTCTTAATATATTTAATATTGCATATCGTAAACTATTAGCTGCAATATTAACCATACCTCCACCAGCGGATAACATAGGATTATATAATTTACCATTCTTCTTTAATCTTAAAACACATTCAGTTCTTCCTGCCTTTGGTACCCATGTTAAGTTTAATGAATATGGATTATCAAAAACAATACTCATTGCTAAATAAACAATTTCAGATAAACTATATTGAAGTTCCTCTTGTGTTTGTTTTGCAATTTGTTGAATTATTATTTGAGCTTCTTCAACTTGTTTTCTTTTCTTTTCTAGTTTTCTTAATTTATTTTTTAGATCAATATATTCTTGTCGTAGATAATTACGATGACCAATGGATCTTTCTATTTTATTCTTTAATTCAGATAATATGCTCATATTTGATCTTCTATTTTTGATAATAGTTTATTTAATTCTTTTCTTTCCTTTTCTAATTCAGAGGATTCCTTTTTTATTCGTTTTTTTATCTTCTTTAAATCTGATTTACCTGTTTCCTTTTTTAATTCAGATTGAAGATATTCTATTTGACCAGTAATTTTATTAAGATTTTCCTCTTTTTTCTCTATTTTTCGTTTTATTGATAATAACCTATCAGAAATGCTCATTCTAAACCCCTTTTAATCCTGTTTTTAAGCTATCAAACTAAGCTCTAGCTGCGTTTTTATTTATAAAGGGTATGAATATCTGTTTTTATATAAACTACCCTTAAATTTTAAGTATTTTTATCATAAAAAATGTGTTCTCTTACTAAAATTAAGTGCTTTTTACCCTTTAATTTAATAAACTTTCTTATTGTATCATCAGTTCCACCAATTCTATCATATTTTGGTAGTGCAATTAAGTAATCAGAACATTCAGCAATATAAGTATTACGAACAAAACCTGCTGCCTTTGAATATTTATCCCATTTCGCAGGGAACCATAACATATTTACAGAATGATGATGCGATAACATATGAGCAAATTGATCTGCACCTGTTTCACACAAGCCAGAACATACAATCATCTCAGGATATTTCTTTAAAAATCTAAGAAATATTTTATGAACTCTTTTATACTCTTCAATATTACTTCTTTCTCTTGAACCAATAATACCAATTACCATTTTATTATTTATCATATTTTTAAAAATCCCATAATATCTTTTCTTTATTTATTTTTTTTAGGAATAATTATTCCATCTTGATTAAGTAAATCAACAATTTCACTTAACCAAAGTTTTAAATCTTCATGTCTGGTATCAAATTGTTTTTTGTTACCATAATACCACTTTCCTTCTACATATGTAAGATAACCAAGTAATTGTTCAAAATGAGTTTTTCTTAATCCTTCTATTCCTACTTCACTAATTACTGTTGCCATAAATTATCTCCTTTTACTGTGTATGTTTTCTTACAAGTTTTTTTACTGCTTTTTCATGCTTGCTTTTATTTAAATAATTTTCAATATTTCTTTTAAAACTAAGTACAACAGAATACTTCTTTTTATTTTTTAAGTTATCAATATAATTAATATATGATTGTATTCTTTTTTCTCTGTCATTATTTTCTAAAATATGTTCTGTATTAATAACATTATTTTCAATAGGAAGATAAACAGGACTGATAGTATTTTGTTTTGAATAATATAAATATATTTTAGGTTTATGATTTATCTGTTCTGTTGTTGTTCTCATAAATGAACCAGCATTAACTAATATTCTATTATCATCTCTAAATATAAATGATTGATGATTATCTCCACTTAGTATTGCATTGTAAGAAGGATATTTATGTAATAGATCAATTCCTGTTTGTGCTAGTTGTCCAGGCCATAAAGGTTTATTAATTACCATTCTATGAGTAACAAGAATATGTCTTTTAATTCCAATTCCAAAATTAGTTGAAATATAACCAGGTATTTTTTGCCCATAGCAACAAGGGATAATTTGAATATCCTTTATAATTACTGGTTTATGAATCAGTACAATTATTTTTTTAGTAAAATGAAGAACACCAAGAGCAGATTGTTTCCATTGTTGAATATTATGGAAGGGAAGATCATGTTGACCAGGAATAACATAAATTGGTTGATCATGTTTTTTACAGAGTTGAATAAATACAGATAATAACCAATTTTTCCATTCTGGTTTATGTCCTAAATCCCCTCCAATAATTATTGGACAATTATATTTTTCACTTTGTTTAAATAGAAAATATAATTTATATTCCTGTGTTTCTAAAAATTCATCAATTCTACATTTAGGAATATTACTTCGTATATGAATATCTGCTGCATAAATAAAATCAGGGTTATCAAATAAAATAGGTTCCATTATATTTCCTTTGTAAATTCATATATTATATAACCATTTAATTTATGCATGGAAGGGTCTGTATCTTTTATATTCCCTTTACCATCACAACCATTCAGATTATTTCTTATTCCACAATATTCACATAAATGTTCTTCAGCATGAACATTAGTACAACTGTTCGGATCATCATAATCAGAACATCGTATTGTTTTATTACAATGCTCAGCTAAAAATTTAGCTGAGGCAATAAATTCATTAATGTTCATTTTATACCTCCTTATTACAGAGCGGACAAATCTTTGGCATTAATTTTTTAAATTTCTTTTTCATATGCATTACTTCATTATCTAATTTTCTAAATATAGAATATTTACTTTTTAATTGATCAAGAATATTCACTATTTTTTTATTAATAGTTTCCTTTTTATTAAAGGAATTATTTCGTTTTTCTATTTCTTCAATCTGTTCTTTTACTCCAGAAGGAATAATTGAAACAGATAATTGTTTTTTAAGTTCTGCTATTCTTTCAAGTTTATCTTTTACTGATGATATTCTTGCTTGTTTTCTTTTTATATTATCTTCAAGATGTTCTGCGTGAGTTATTAATGGTTCAGCATCTGTTAACCATTCATACGTTTTTAGTTTTTCTTTTTTATCTAATAACTCTTTTTTTATTTCTTTAATTTGTATGTCAATTTCTCTTTTTTCTTTTTTAATAGAGGATACAGAAGAATCAATATTTTCAAGATCAGCTATCTTATTTAAATATCTACTGACCTCTGTATCCTTTTGGGCGAATAAAAAATTAGGCTCTGTAAAAGCTTGAAAATTAATATCATGTAATCTAAGTTTATTAATTACCTCCTCTGGAACCTTTCTTCCTGGAGCTTTTAATTCTTGATCATTAATAAAATAACTATTAACCTTATTTGATTTTATTCTTTTAATAGAACAGTCATCAAATATAAGTTCTGATGAAGCTTCTTTTTCTCCATGCCTAATAAACTGTTCTTTAAATTCTACTCCTTCTGGAAGATTATTAAATGGCCATGTAATAGCACGGAATAAAGTAGTTTTTCCTTTCCCACTATCTCCAATAATAACATTTAAACCGGGGGAAAATTCAACCTTCATTTTATCATAACATTGAATATTTTTTATTCTTAATTCCTTTAACATAATAATCCTTTAATAATCATCATGGGAACTATCCCTTCGTTCTAATTGTTCTACTACACTTTTATATAATTTTGGAAATTTCTCTTCAAACCAGTCTTGCTCTAAAAGGTATCCTTCTAAATAACCTCTTGGAATATTCATTAACATTTCATCTTTATATTTACCAAAAGGCATTATTACTTCACTTGATAGGATTGACATTTTTTTGTTTCCGTATATAGTTATAACCAATATATGCTTCTGAATTAGTAACTTCCATACTATGAAATTTAAAGGAATGATCAAATGAGTTTTCTTTCTTTTCATAACTTTTTATTTTTCTACGAATAGTTTTTCCTACATGGGAAATTACTTTACTAAGTTTCATTAAAAATAAAACATTATTAACTTCAGTTATATGAAAAACAATATTCAGACCATCTGCAATTTGATTTATTTTCATGATTATTTTCCTTCTTCTTTAACATTTAATATTGTTACCGCTCCCCATATTGCAATATGAATTGCATCTGCTTCATTATCATCTATTACTTTTCTTCCAATTCTTTTATTTGCTATTTCAATCATATCTTCTTTTGAAGCTCTTCCATATCCTGTAGCAAATTTCTTCAATGATATTGTTCTTACATTAGTATATTCAATGTTATACTGAGCACATAATCTTTGAACTATTCCTGTAAGATTAACACATATCTCAGTAGCTCCTCCTCCACGATGATGAGCTTGCTCATATACAACTAATTCAATAGTATTGTTCTGAAATATTGATTCTAACCATGATGAGAATTTTAAGAATAAAATCCCATTACTTTCACCACGTACTTTTGTAAGATTAACAACTCCGCTTTCTTTTATTTTTTTATTTGTTAAATCATATAAACAATAACCTGTATGTGAAGCTGTATCTAAGCCTAATAATAATTTCATGGGATTTATCCTTTATATTACTTTTCTTCTTTACGTTTATTTCTAATTCTTGTTACTTCATCTCTGAACTCTTTATTTGCTTTTTGAATCTCCATACTTGCTTTACGAATTCTTGTTCCTGCTGAATTATTACCATTTAAAAACTTTTCAATATTTTCTTTTGATTC
>JALNXG010000076.1 GCA_023230485.1 Melioribacteraceae bacterium | reverse complement strand
CTCAAGAATTTATTTTGCACATCTGATAATGCGGAAGTGGTGAAATTGGTATACACGCTACTTTGAGGGGGTAGTGCTCGTTCGAGCGTGCGGGTTCGAGTCCCGCTTTCCGCACCATCTCTTAAACCTCAATATATAAGGATACAAGTATGAAGAAAATAACTCTGTCAATGTTAATTCTGTTCCTTTTCTCAATAATTACAATTAATGCTCAGGATAAATCGATGGTACCGGATGCTGCTAAAGCTTACAATGAAGGTAACAAACTAATGAAATCCGGTAATTATGATGGTGCATTAAAGCAATATGATGAAGCTCTAAAAATCGAAAAAGACCATAGAACTTATTACCAAAAGGGCGTTACTCTTCGTAAATTAAATAAATTAGAAGCCGCAGAAGAGGCTTTTAACGCAGCTATCCAACTTTCACCAAATTTTGATGTAGCTTATAATGGTTTAGGTGGTACTCTTTTTCAAGATGGTAAATATGCACAAGCAGTAGATGCATTCAAAAAATTTGAACAATTAACCAAGCAAAAATCGCTTAAAGACAAAGCTAAAGAATATATCTCTAGATCTTTAACAAAATTAGGCGATCAGTATAAAAAAGATGGTAATTACGCAAAATCAATCGAAAGCTTAAACGAAGCTGTTAATTTTTATCCTTATGATGCCGCTCTTCTCTCTTTAGCCATCACATATATTGAAAACGGCGATTTTGATAAAGGTATTTCAAGTGCTGATAAAGTACTTGGATTAAAATCTTCTTCTCTTAAAGGAGCAGCTTATTATTATAAAGGTCTCGGTTTCAAGCGCAAAGATGACATAACAAAAGCAAAAGAGAACTTTGAATTAGCAAAAAAAGATGCTCAATACCGCAAATTAAGCGAGTATGAATTAAATTTATTAAAATAAATTTTCTAAGCCCTCTTTCGAGGGCTTTTTTCATTCCCTTCTTTTTTTTATTGCCGAATTATTTTGGAACAGATAAAGAATCTAAATCGTATAATCAAAAATCTCACTTATAATTTTCTTAAATTTAGCTGTCATAATAAAATAATCTTTCTATTTAATGATAAGACAATATGAAGAAAATCCTTTTATTACTATTTTCGCTTGCGGTTGTATTAAATGCACAATCATATTACCCAAAGCTTGCCGATGGAATCAATCTACTCGAACGAAATGAATTTACTAAAGCATATAATTTCTTTAGTGAAATTAAAAAAGATGTTTCTGCAAATGATGATACTAAATCGGCTGTATTTTATTTCTCTGCACTTTCTCTTTATAATCTAAAAGAATACGATGGAGCAATTTCCGAATTTGAAGAGGCGTTAGAGCTTTTCCCTAATTCTACTTTTAATGAGCAAATACTTTATCGATTAGGTGAATTATATTTTATTAATAAGGAGTTTAGAAAAAGCAGAGAAAAATTCTTGATGTTTCTAAATATTTTCCCTTTGAGTAATAATTTTGAAGAAGCTCATTATTGGATCGGAGAAACTTTCTTACAGAACAAAAGATACTATGAAGCAGAGGAATACCTGCTAAAAGCTTATGACTTCAAAGAAAATAACACAAAATTAGTCAATGCAATTTATTCGCTTGGAATTGTTTATGAAAAATTGAACAAAAATGAAGATGCGATAAAATATTATGATGAACTTTTAACTTACTATCAAGATGATTTATTAGCTCCCTTGGCACAATATAGAATTGGTATTGCCAACTACCATTTAAGATTTTTCGAAAATTCAGTATTAGAATTGAGCGATCCATTAACAAATAAACTAGGTTTTGACGATAAAACTACTACTCAGTATTACCTTGCCAGCTCATTAATAAGGACAGAAGAATACGCAAAAGCAGAAGATATCTTCAAAGACCTTTCATCTAATTTTAATATTCCTGAAGAAGTAAAAAATAAATCAGAATTATCTTTAGCCTGGATTTATTTTCAAAAAGAAAATTATGAAAATGCGTATAAAATATTTGATTCATTATCCGTAAATGCAGATGATTCAGTGGCAATAACTGCGTTTTTCTGGAAAGCCGAGACTCAAAAATATATGGGTGATTTTGATCGTTCAATTGAATTATTCAAAAATTTCATAGAAAAATATCCTAATCATAAATATACCGAGATGGCACAGTTAAATATTGGATCTGTTAATTATAGAAAAAGTAATCCTGAAGAATCAGAAAAATTTCTTGCGAAGGCATTAAAATCGAGAGATAAATCAACTAAGGCAAAAAGTAGTATTTTACTTGGTGAAATTCGTATGAATCAAGGACGCTATTCTGATGCAAAGTCTTTCTATGAATCCGGTATGAATGATCTTAATTTAATTGATCCTCTTTATGGTCGTGCCTTGCTTGGCTTAGGAGTATCTGAATACTATCTTAATAAATATGAAAATTCGATTCAATTCCTAAGTGAATTAAAAAACAGATTCAAAGATTTTGAACAGGATAAAGTGAATTTTTATTTAGCCGAATCGTATTCTGCTTTAGGTGAATTTAATAATGCAATAAAACATTATAACTTAGTTAAAGATTCCGAAAAAGAACTTGATAAACAGGTGATTTATGGAAAGGGATACGCATATTTCAATCAAAAAAATTTCACAAGTGCTATTGCCCAATTCAATGATTTTATTAAAAAATATAGAAATGATATTAGAGTAAATGATGCAAAGTTCCGCCTTGCTGATAGTTATTATGGAACAAAAAATTATGATAGAGCAAGTGCAATATATTCTGACTTATTTAGGGAATCAAAGAACTTAAATAGCGATGCCGCTTATTATCAATATGCACAGGCACTCTATAAATCAGGTAAATCAACCGAAGCTATAAATGAATTTAAAGCACTTCAATCCAAATTTCCCCGATCCAAATTTAAGGATGAATCTCAGTATGTGATAGGCTGGATTAGTTTCCAAAACGGACAATATCGGAATGCAGTTGCTAGTTATGAACAATTAATCGAAAAGTACCCTTCATCAGAATTAGTGCCTGTTGCTTTGTATTCAAGCGGCGATTCTTATTTTAATTTAGGAGCTTATGATTCTGCAAATGTTTTTTATAATCGGGTATTGAATGATTACCCAAAATCGCAATATGTATTAGATGCTATAAATGGAATTCAATACTCATACTTAGCTATAGACAAACCTGAAGAAGCTGCAAATGAAATTGATCGATTCTTAAAAAATAATCCCAATTCAAGTTTTGGCGATCAGATACTATTAAAAAAAGGTGATTTGTATTTTAATTCGGATAGTTTTTCTAAAGCTATCTCTGAATATGATAACTTGATTTCAAGATATCCATCAAGTAATTTGGTTGTAAATGCTTTTTACTGGATTGCAAAAAGCAGTCAGAGTCTTAAGCGAGAAAGCGATGCAATTGAAGCATTCAAAAAAGTTGTAAATAATTATAGCAAGAGTGATATTGCAGTCTCTGCCGTGATCGACCTTTCTACTATTTACGATAACAAAAAGAATTATTCCGAAGCAATAAATTATTTAGATAAAATTATTAATTCGCAACCGAACTCTGTTCGACTTCCTGAATTAATGTATATTAAGGCGAATACACTTAAAAAAAATGGACAGATTAATGATGCCTATAATCTTTATGCACAAATAATAAATTACTATGATGGAAATATATTTGCCTCAAAAGCAAAAATAGAACTAGGAGTAATTGAGCTTAACAATAAAAATTATGAAAATGCCGGTTTGTTATTTAAGGAAGCCGGAGAAAATAGATTAGATGATATCGGTGCTCAAGCTCAATATATGTACGGTCTCACACTATTTAAATCAGGTGATTATAAAGAAGCAATAACTGCTTTGGTAAGAGTTCGTTCTGTCTTTGGTGCTTATGATGAATGGTTTACTAAATCGCTTTTGCTTCTCGGTGATTGTTATGTGAAGCTGAACGATAAAAAACAAGCACGTGATATGTATAAAGCTGTTATGATTAAACATAATTCCGGACCCTTTTATAAAGAAGCTAATCAGAAGGTAAAAGCTTTATGAAAAAATTAGTTCTTATATTATTATTCGCTGTGTCATTCAGTCGGATTTATTCGCAGAATGAACAAAATCAAACCATAGAATTGCCAGATTTTGTAATTACTGGAAAGCGGAGTGTTGATATACTATCCGTTCCTAAATCCAAGGCTGAGCTTCTTCCAATTGTTAATAATGAATTTTTTATTCCAAAATTTACGTCTGATGAAGTGCCCCTGCTTAGTTTAGAAAGTGGATTTAGCAATAAGTATAAATATCAGTTCCCGGCGGATTATTTTACAGGCAGACTTCGTTTAGGGGGCGGTAATGTAGTCCTTCCTGATGGTGAATTTTTTGCTGCTGCAAATATTCAAAATTTTAAAATAACCGGGAAAGTATGGGGCAGTAGAATTACTGATTATTCACCTTATAGCAAATATGATGAATCCGGAGCCGCAATAAATAATACTTTATTCTTCGATACTAAATCTTCATTCCTGCCAGGAAGTATTATTAATATAGGCGGCAAATATTATAGAAATGCTTATTCATTTTTTGCTGTTGGTAATTTGTATCCTGAAAGAAAGACAACTAACGGAACAATTAATTTTGAATTTAAAAATCGTTTCCAAAATTATCTTAATTTTGATTTTCAATTATCGATTGATAACACAGGAATTAATGAGTTTGGTATTTCCGAAACATTATTGAATGGAAAAGGGGATATCTTTTTTAGATATGCCGATTTCCAAATCGGGGGAGATATCGATTATAAAATTAGAAAATATGATGATGATTTGATTAACTATTCAGATTCTTATATTAGTCTAACTCCTGCAATAAAATTCAGTCCTAGTACACGGCTTTCAATCGCCGGAGGATTGACAATTAATTCCAATTTTGATGGGGCTACTTTTTTGCCTTATGGATTGGCAAGATTTGAATTTGCTGAAGGTTTTTTAGCATTTGCAGAATTATCCGGTAAATCTGATTATTTCTCCATCAAAGATTTTTTATCTATGAATAGATATTTTGATCCTTTGGGTATTAATGGTGTTTTTAGAAAAAATAAATTTGGACTTACTGCTGGATTGAGATTCCAATTAAAGGACTTCATTGATATTAGTCTTAAAAGCTCCTATAATCGTTATAACAATTTCCCTTATTTTTCCAATTCTATTAATGCAGGGAAATTTGATATTAAAACAAAAGATAGTATTGATAAATTATCATTTGAGCTTTCCGGTATGATAAATTCGCCATTAATGGGCACTTTATCTGCCGACTTAAAAATAAATAAAACTACGGATGAAAATGGATTATATCTCCCTTATTCACCTAAAATAAATGGGAAATTGAAATACGATTATCAATTTTCCAAAATGTTTTCTGCAGGGATTAATTATGAATTATTATCTGATTACTATACAGAAGAATTAAATATAATAAGGATGAAAGATTTTCATAATTTTGGCATTCAGTTTAATTATTATATGATTGAGAGTATCCAGTTATCTGCAAGAGTAAATAATTTATTCGATAATAATAATTACTATTGGCAGAATTATTTAGAACAGCCGCTCGGTGTCTCATTAAACGTAATTGTTCGTTGGTAATAAATGACAAAAGCTGAATTTTATAATAAAATAGTAGAATTTCTTGGTGTCTCCTTTTCTGAACGCTATCTTGCGGGAGATTTGCTTATAGAAAAAATTGCCGGAAGTATATCCCAAAATCAATCTTTGGAGATAAAAAATTTCGGTAAGTTTTCTAAAATGGAAAACAAAGAAAATTCTATAGTCTTTATTGATAATATTTCAGAAAATCCGATTAAAGTTACTTTCGAGATTAAAAACCCAAAAGCAAAAAATGAAGTTGAAGACGATACTGCTTTTAGTTTGGGTGTTGGTAAACCGTTAATTCCTTTAAAAAAAGCTGATGAATGGGGGGGTGAATTAGATACTTCGCTTACCATCTTGAAAAAATCATTAAACGAGAGAATTAGCGAATATTTATCAAAGGCAGTTATAAATGATATTAATGATATTAATTCTCATCGAGGCGAGAGTTCTGCCTTTCTTAATTATACATTAGAAGAGGATATCAATAGTAATCAAACTGAAGCAAGTAATTCCGATAGAGATTTAATAAATTTATTAAATGACTATTCGGAAATGTCAAATCCAGATTTACTTATGAAAGTAGAAAAAGATGATGACAAAGAAGAAAACGAAAACGAGTTTGATCAAATTCTAAAAAGTATGCTTGCTGAAAGAGATGATGAAGGTAATTACTCCCCGCCAGAACCAACAGAATTAGATGAAAAAGAAGAAACTATTGCGTGGGATTGGGGTGATGAATTAAAAAAAGAAATTGTTTTAAATGATGTGTCTGTCGAAGATGATGATTCTAATGAACAAAACGAAATAGAATATATTGATGAAGAAAAATTAATTGATCAAAAAGAAAGTTTTGCCGAAAATAAAAAAGAAGATCTTTTTGAAAAATTAGCTAAAACAATTAAGCAAAGCGAAACTGATATTAATAAAATTAAGAAAAATTATGAGTTCGAAGAAGAACCTGTAGATGAGGATGAACAATTTGAAGAGGATAAAAAATATCAAACTCGCGATGGAAAGAAAGGTAAATATGAATTTAGGAATGAAAGTAATGGCAATAATGATGTAAAAGATACTCCTCCTTTTTTAGGAATAAGTAAGGAATTTAACTCAACTTTCGCAAATGATAGAGAGACAAAAGAAGAAAAACGTGAAGTACAAATTAAAAAGGAACCTATTGTTAATAAAAAAGTTATAACAGCAATTGGTTTACTATTAGCAGTTATTATTATCGCAGCTGGTGGTTATTATTTCCTTTTTATGATAGATTCAGGAAATTCGCAACTCGTATTAGAACAAAAATTAGATGACCCTGTAGAAATTAAAATTGATGCAACAGCGATACCGAAAAAAAACGATGGTTTTAATAACGACACTGCAGAGGAAAAAATAGCAGAGAAAAAAAATGAAGCGGATAAATCGGTAGTTTCGTCTAAAGTAACAGAAAAAAGTAAAGATGTTGCTTCGAAACCATCTGATAATAAAGTGGTTGATAAAAAGGTAGCAAATTTAATTTTCTTTGATGGACAGAATTACAATGTTCAAGTTTCATCGTGGCGAAATAAATCAAAGGCAATCGATGAAGTTGCTAGATTAAAACGAACAGGATTAGATGTATTTGTACTAGAAGCATACATCCCTGAAAAAGGGGGAAATTGGTATCGTGTAAGAGTAGGAAATTTTAAATCTATAAATGAAGCAAAAACATTTTTATCAAAACAGTAATAAAAAATTAGGAGAAGTATGAACTTAATCGAAATGTTTGTCAAGGGTGGATGGGTAATGTATCCTATCCTGATTAGTTCAATCATTGGTGTAGCTATAATTATCGATCGATTTATTGTTATACGGAAATCAAAAGTGAATGTCCCTGCCTTCCTCGTAAGGATAAGAGGGATGTTAAAGAAAAAAGATATTCAAGGGGCAATAAGTTATTGTATGGAGGAAAAATCATTTGCCTCAAATATCATTAGAAGAGGTCTTAAGAAATATAAATACGGGCATCAGAGAGTAAGAGAAGCGATTGAAAGTGCCGGACAGCAAGAAGTAAACAAACTCGAAAAAGGTTTGAATATATTAGCTTCTGTGGCAGGTGTAGCTCCCATGTTAGGTTTTCTTGGTACCGTTACAGGTATGATTTCAGCATTTATGAAAATAGAATCTTTAGCAGGTGCTGCTAGTCCAAGCGATTTGGCAGGTGGTATTTGGGAAGCTCTTCTTACAACTGCTTATGGACTTGCTGTCGGTATTGCCGCATTAATGTTTTATAACTATTTTTTAACGAAAATAGGCAAATTAGTCTCTGAAATTGAATTAATCACAAATGACTTTCTAGATGTTCTTGACGATTCAAGCAAAGATATTCAGGTTGATGATGAAGAACTTGAAATCGATTTATAGGTGATGAAATGAAATTTCAAACATCAAATAAACCACTTAGTATGTTCAGTTTCTCTTCATTAACTGATATAGTTATGCTGCTACTTATTTTCTTTTTACTAACGTCTCAATTTGTGATACAGACGGGAGTAAAAGTTAAACTTCCCGGAGCGAAGAATAATGAACAAACAGCTCCATCTAAATTAGTAGTAAGTGTAACGGATGCTCAAAAAATTTATCTTGGTTCAGAAGAAGTGAATATATTAACTCTTCCCGGAAAATTAGAAATGCAAATGAAGAGTACTACAGAAGCCAATCTTATCATTAGAGCGGATAAGACTGTCAGTATCGAGTTCGTAATAAAGATAATAGACGTGGCAAAAGGTATTGGTATTGATAAATTCACAATTGAAACCGAAAAAGAATCGTACTAATGAGCTCTGAACAATCACAAAGAAATTCATACTTTGTTTCGATAATTATCCATTTGATAATTGCGATAATATTCTTTTTCGTTACTTTTGATCCGGGCGAATCGGAAGAGGAATATGTTACAGTTGGATTCGGAAGCGGTTTCGGCGGAGGAGCAGGAAGAGTTGTAAATAATCTTGAACCGAACCCTGAAAAGAAACAAGAATTAGAAACAAAAAAAGAAGAAAAGGACGTTAAACTCCCTGAAGCAAGAAATACTGATAACGATAATATAAGTCTTGCCAAAGAAAAGAAAAATGATAAAAAAGATAAAAAAACAAACGATGAAAAGAATTTAGAGGATTTTGTAAATCAATCAGGTCAAGGGATTGATGGTGCAGGTGCGGGTAGTCTTGGTTTTGAAATTGATTTCGGCGGTAAAGGGATAAGAAGAATTTATAGTTACACACTTCCTGCTTATCCTGAGGGTGTTGCAAAAGAAATTGATGTTAGAATTAAGTTTACTATTTTACCTGATGGTTCTATCGGAAGAATAATGCCATTGATAAAAGCAGATGCGAGATTAGAATCTGCCGCTATCAATTCATTGCGTCAATGGAGATTTGAACCACTTCCGAATAATGCAAAAAAGATTGAGCAATCAGTGATTATAACTTTTCCTTTCCGCCTTCAATAGTTTTTGGTTTCTCTTTATAATACATTTTATAGAAGAAAAATTCTGTAATTACAAGTAATGTTAAGGCAATTGCATCGGAATCATAATGCATCCCTAAACCTTTTGGTTCAAATATAAGTTTTATCAATGTAGTAGAAATGGACCAACCTACTGCAAATAATACAATAATCAAAGCGGCATTTGTTAACCCACTGGCAAGAGATTCATCTTGCCAATTTTTTGTAAAAATTACTAGTATGAACATTATATGAGCAAAGAAAATTAGTGCAGTTACCATATTATTCCATATCCCTATTTTCTTTAGAGTCAATAATTTTTACAGCTACTAATCCGCCTACCATTCCAAATATTGTATTGACGATAAAATTATTCATAATAATTGAAACAGTATAAAGAGTAGAAAATCCGTACATAGCAATATCGTTATTCACTCCGGCAATCATATCTAAAACTTCCTGCCTTAATGCCGGAGTAATTGGCAGGGTAGAAAGCATTTGCTGAATTTGCCCAAATGAACCCATTACATCATTTTGCTTGGTAATAAAAGTGATAATAATTTCGAAAGACGAACCAAAGAGAGCGGCAAAAACACCGGTCAATAATCCAATTACTAATCCAGTTTTATAATCTATTTTCGTGGTAGGATGATTTGATTTTTTATGAAGGAGTACGGCTGCATAAGCAGCTGCCGGTACAATTAAGCAACAAGCCAATCCTTTTAAAATTGGTACAATCTGCAATACACCTGCTCCAAATCCTGATACTATCGATGGCAAATATTTCTTCAATTCAATTCCGTTTTTATGAATAATTTATTTAATGCTGACCTGAAATATAAAAACATTACACCACCAAAAAAAATGCCTGTACTGAATGCTATTGTTTTTGAATAATTATATAACTTAAAAGTTGTCATAAGTACGTCGAATATTACTACAAATAAAGATATATAAAATAGATTTTTCGATTTCATATCAATACTATTTTTGAATAAAGAAATTAGTGATAAAAGAAAAACACCCGAATAAATACCTGTACAGCGAGCACAGACTAAAGTTTTCCCATCGTATAATGAAATGAGCTTTTCAGAATTTTGATGACAGACTAACGAATAAAGATTATTTACAACCGGATAAGCATAAACTAACGAAGGAAAAATTAGCATAAATAGATAAATAAAAATTCCACTGTACCAAATTGTTATTAGTAGGAATAACATCCAATCCATTTTTTTTCTACTCATTTAGCATTTTGTATTTTGCTAAGGAATTGGTAGTAAGTAAATAATACGTGTCATCAATCTTTTCTAATTTGACGATTGATTCGGGAACAGGAATAGCCATTATCTCGGTTATCTTATAATCCTGCGTATCAATTTTAAAAATATTAAAACTATCATTAATTAATAATTCACCTGTAAATGAAATATTAAGAGGATTAATAGGAAGTGAGATGATTTCTCTTCCTGCACCAAAAGGATCAAAAATTACAATTCGATCCCCATCTATAACATATAAATTACCTTGAGTATCTAGACAAAAATAAGTTGGAGAAATTAATGAATAATCTCCTGCATCTAAACCTCCTATTTGCATATTAAAATTACCCGACATATTGAATTTTAGTATTCGATTATTATCGGAATCGAGAACAATAAAATCTCCTTGATTCGATATTGCTAAACAAGATGGAAGTCGGAAAGAATAATCTTCCTCTTTTTTACTCTTTGTGCTAAACTCTGATAAATAATTAAGGTCTTTATCGAATATCTGAATTCTATCGTTATTTTTATCGGCTGAATAAACTTTTAATGAATAAGCAAAAATGTCAGCCGCAAAATCGAATGAAGAATTACCCCAGCCGAAACCACCAATCCGTTTTTGGATGACGCCATTTGTATCCAATTTTATGATTTCATTTTTATTAGCATCTGAAACATAAATATCTTTCAATGCTCCGATTGAAAATGAAGTGGCATTTGAGAACAAACTAATCTCATTTTCGAGGACTAGAGTTTGGCATAAAATTGGTATATTTAACAGGATAATTAATATGAATAAAATATATCTCATAAAATTCTTTTTAAAGTTGTCTATAAATTAAGAATTTTATGATTTATAAAAAGTATTATTTTTCGTAAATTTTAGAGTTATTCATTGAGGCATAAATGCGAAAATTATTATTAATAATGTTTGCTTTGGTTTTAGTATTTACATCATGTAAATTGGATGAAAGTGAAGATAGTGATACAGGCACTGATACTGGAACAGGAACGACAACTACAACTATGAAAATTACTTCACCAAATGGTGGAGAATCTTTTTCAGAGGGGAGTACGACTGAGATAAAGTGGACTTCCAATGCAACTACATTAGTTAGGATTCAATTTTCATACGATAATGGAGCGTCTTGGTTTTTAGTAGCCGATAGTTTACTTAATAGTGGAGTCTATTCTTGGTTTCCCATACCAACAACAATTTCCAATCAATGTAAATTAAGAGTAGCTACAATTGCCGGGACTGCTGCAGATGAAACTGACCAAAATTTTAGCATAACAAAAAGTAATAGTCAAAGTATAACACTACTTTCACCAATTGGTGGAGAGAGTTGGGAAGCCGGTTCAAGCCAACAAATAAAATGGTTTAGTATTGGAGTTGATTCAGTAATAATTCAGTACACTCCAAACAATGGAATTACATGGAGTAATGTTGGCAAAGTTGTAAAAAATACAGGTATATTCTTCTGGGAGCCTGTTCCTAATACACCTTCTACATTAGCAAAAATAAGATTATTAGACGCTGATGATAGTTCTCCCGTAGTGGAGAGTCCGAAAGTTTTTGAAATCCTTCCCGAACCCAAAATAAAAGTTAAAGCCCCAAATGGTGGAGAAGTTTTAGTTTCCGGTTCAGATAAGATGATTGAATGGGAATCGGAAAATATTGAGAATGTAAAAATTGCTTATACACTTAATAATGGCTTTGAATGGATTCAAATTGTAGATAAATATCCAAGTACCGGATTTTACGAATGGAAAAATATCCCTATTGCAAATTCAAAATTATGCAAGATAAGAGTTTATGACGCTAAAGATAGCGAACCATGGGACGTTTCAGATAATGTATTTAGTATAACAAATCAAACCACTCAAGCCATAACGATTACTTCGCCTGATGGTGGCGAAGCTTGGGAAGGTGGTTCTTCTCATGCAATTACTTGGAATTCATCGGGAATTAAAAGAGTAAAATTAGAATACACACTTAATAACGGTCTAACTTGGAACCAATTAGTAAATGATTTTGAAAATAATGGTTCGTACCAATGGAGCATCCCCGATATCTTTTCCTCGCAATGCAAAATTAAAGTCTCAGATAGTGAAGATGCTGAACCTTCAGATGAAAGCAATGGAGTCTTTACTATTTCACAGGTTCCTACACTCGATTTAATCTCCCCTGATGGCAATGAAAATTTAATTGCAGGTGCACCGGTTGATATAATTTGGACTTCAAAAGGAATTGATAATATTAAAATAGAATTTACAGAGAAAAACGGAATCACTGAATCAGATTGGTTTACATTAGTAGAAAGTACTCCGGCAGGTGTTGGGAAATATAGCACTTCATTTACAAGAGCCTCCGACTTATATAGAGTAAGAATATCAGATGCTAAAGATGGCTCCCCTCGTGATGTAAGCTCGAGCACATTCAGAGTTACTCAGAAACCTACGATTGTAGTAATTTCACCGAATGGCGGAGAGAATTGGTTAGTGGGAAGCCCTTATGACATTACTTGGCAGGCAAATAATATAGAAAAAATTCGAATTGAGATTTCTGTAAATGGCGGAAAAAATTATGTCAATATTGATTCTAATTTAGTAAACAATGGTTATTATCGATGGACTGTGGACCCTGCAAAGATTAATTTTAATTCTGATCTATGTAAAGTAAGAATCAGTGAATTTATTGCAAGCGATCCAACCTCGAAGAGGGCTGTAGATGAAACGGATACTTATTTCTCAATTCACAAAAAGGAAGTCGAAAAATTGATTCGCGTTACTGCGCCTAATGGTGGTGAGAATTTTGGTTATAATGAGTTTAACGAGATAATTTGGGCAAGCGTAAATGTGGATTTTGTGAAGATTGAATATACAATCAATAATGGACAAAATTGGGTTACCATAATCGATAAATATCCTTCAACAGGAAGATATGATTGGAATCCGGTAGATCTTCCTTCTTCATTAGCCAGGGTAAGAATTACTGATTATTTTGATCCTTCTGTTAGAGACGAAAGTGATAACTATTTTAACTTAACTAAAAAACTGCCATCAGTTAAAATTATCTCACCAATGCAATTGCAGCAATTGGATGTAAACACTCAAACAGATATTAATTTTATTTGTACTGAAGATATTGTTAAAGTCGGAATATATAGCTCGATTGATAATGGTGTAACTTGGAATTTAGTAACATACCAAAATACGCCGGCGGATATTCAGCATACATTTAAGTGGATTCCAACCCAACAAACAGAAATGGGCAGGATAAGAATTGATGGTTATTTAAGCATAGACCCGAACATAGTCGGAGCATCAGATACAAGCGATCGGTTTATAGTAAAATAAAGGAAGAAAGTTCATTACTCCGTTTGTAAAAAAACGGAGTAAAATAAATCGCTGGAGATAGAAATTTATATAAATATAATTATATTAGTAGCTAAGAAATTTTAATTGTTTGATAACGATTCTAGTTTTTACAGGATGTGGTTTTTGCAATATCAATAAGAATAATAAAACCGTCTTTCACGACGAAAAAAACTGTCATTCTCAACATAAAAACCATCATTCGATTTTCAGAAAATCTTGAAAAAGTTGCGATTTTGAGCTAAAAACAAACATTGCCCTGTAGTGTAATTGGCAACACGCCTGACTCTGGATCAGGAGACTTCAGGTTCGACCCCTGACAGGGCAGCACTATTAAACCCTTGTAACTTAACAACTTACAAGGGTTTTTTTAATTTAAAGGAAATTGTGATCTAAAAAGTTTCCCACAAAGTTTCCCCGTCTATTGATTTTTTGAAGATAAATTTCGCTTCCATTTACGAATAGCTGCTTCGGAGACTCCATATTTATTACCTATTTGAACGTTATTCATACCTACTGATAAATTATTTATTAGTTCTTTCAGTCGAACATTCGTTTGAGAATGAGAGCTTCTTCATTTTTTTCCATCTGAATTTAATATATATATCTTTATAATGACGTCATCGGTGTGTAAAAATGTACGCAGATTAATGGGGTCTGGGCATCAGAGGTCTATTTGCTGGGTTGTGGGATTTTATTCGGAACGTCATCATAAAGATAATCCATATTAGACATATAAGTTTTATAAAAATCCCTGCTGCTTTAAGCCACAGGGATTTCAAACATTTCTTAAAAAAAAGTTATTTAATAATTCTAAAGACAATCCTTCTGTTCATTGCTCTTCCTTCTTCGGTATCATTATCAGCAACCGGATTTCCTTTTCCGTATCCGACAGTTGTAATCCTATTTTTAGCAATACCTTTTTCTACAAGATAAGTTTTAACAGTTTGAGCTCGAGCTTCAGAAAGTTCTTGGTTGTAAGCATCTGTGCCTACATAATCTGTATATCCCGCAATCTCAACATTTACGTTGGGTTTATTCTTTAACATCTCCACAGCTTTATCAAGTACCGGATATGACTCCGGTAAGAGATTAGATTTATCGAAATCGAAATTTACACCAATCAGAACAAGTCTATCATTCGAAATCTCTTTGATATATCTATCAACAATAACCTCTTTTTCAATTACTTTTGGTATGTGCTCAACTATCATTCTATCAATTTTGCCATAGTCGGTCATGTCTCTCATTTCCATAGCTACACCTTGCGGACATGGTTCACACATCTTTGAGGGTTCACCTTTCCCAAAGTAATATAGAAGACCAAGTTTGAGGGCCATATAAGCATCGGTTCCGTTTGTTTCTTGAATAGCGACAGCACCATCAAGTTCAGAGTTAAACATTGAATGATAACTGTATTCTCCCATTAGTTTCCAATCATTACCGAGTGCAACTTCAATACCGCCACCAATATTTAAGGCGAAAGCCGACCCGTTTTCATCTAATGATGTTGAAGCATAATTATTTAGCGTTCTTAACCCGCCTCCCAAGCCGGCAAATAAATATGGGGATACCGATGAGCATGGCACAAAATAATAGAGCACATCAAGATTACCAGTAATTAAATCAGTTGATTCAGTAATCATTGCTAAAGACTGATTAGTCCATTCTCCCTCGAGATGGGAATAATCTGCATTTAATCTTATTCCAACATTTTCAGAAAAATTCCTTTGTAAGGAAATATAAAAGCCGTAGTTAGAGTTAAGCGGTTGTAAGTTGACACTTACAAATCTTGGATATGTTCCTCCAAAACCTAGTGCCCAACTGTCTTTTGCTAATTGTGCCTGTGAAATATCAAAAGCAACAACCAAAAGCAGTAAGACTAAAGAAAATTTATTTTTCATGTTTGCATTCTCCTATTTATAAAAAGTTCTATTTTTGTAATACATTAATTTCTTTTAAGTAAACTTTCCGAAATAAATTATTTATCATAGCCAAAACAATTGGCCGGGGAATTTCTAATTCCCCAGCTCAATTATTCAATTATTATTTGCGTTACCGCTTATCCACAATATTGGTATCCAATGTTACTCCTCCGATTCTCGTTAAAGCTCTTCCTCGCAGAGTAGCACCGGTAGTTAGAGTAATTGACTGATCAGCCAAAATATTTCCATAGAATATTGAATTTGTTCCTAATGTGGCTGAGGTACCAACCGACCAATAGATATTACTCCATTTAGCACCGCCAGCTAGGACAATACTAGTACCAGTACTTGTAATCAGTGTAGATCCCATTTTAAATATCCAGACAGCATTAGGATTTCCGCCGGCATCAAGAGTTAAGATACCGTTTGCACCTGTTCCTGAAATTCCTGTAGAAGTGGAATTAACGTAGAGTCCTGGTGCTAGAGTGAGACCTCCTAGTTGTCCGGGTAATGAAATTGCATTTAATGATCTTCCCTGAGCATCGTTATAAGCTGCAGTCAAATCGTTTTTTGCCGCACCAACTAAAGGATCAGCAGTTGTATAAAGTATCCCTATTACATTTCCTGCAAGCAAACCATTTATTGTTGCAGTAGGGAATGATCCAACATCACCATAAATTCTTGTAGTTACACCAGTATTGGAGACTGCAGAACCGGCGATTACTGCGAAATTACCAGCTGATCCAAGATCAACACCGGCAGGTCCGGAAGGTCCGATAGCAGTAAAGTTGGCAACTAATATTTTATTACCTGTTATTGTAAATGTGTAATTAGCACTCGATGATACAATAGTAATTCCTTCTGTCCAACTGGTAAATGTATATCCAGCATTCGGAGTAGCAGTAACAGTTACCAAAGTACCGGAGTTAAATGATCCACCTCCACTTGTAGTCCCTCCAACTAATGGATTAGAAGAAAGGGCAATAGAGTACTGTGCTGTAGCCGCCGTAAAGTTAGCAACTAATGTTCTATCTTGAGCTATCGTAAATTGATAGTTGGCATTTGTTGATACTATAATTCCATTCTCTGTCCAGTTACTAAATGTATATCCTGTTTTCGGAGTAGCAGTTACTGTTACTGATGAGCCGGAATTAAATGTACCGCCTCCACTTGTCGTTCCTCCGACTAATGGATTAGAAGAAAGTACAACTGAATATTTTACTAAAGGCTCCATAAAGTTGGCAACTAATGTTCTATTTTTAGTTATTGTAAACTGATAGTTTGCATCTGTCGATACAATAATTCCGTTTTCTATCCAGTTACTAAATGTATATCCTGTTTTCGGTATTGCAATTACTGTTACTGATGAGCCTGAATCAAATGATCCACCTCCACTTGTCGTTCCTCCAACTAATGGATTAGAAGAAAGTGCAACTGAATACTTTACTAAAGGCTCCATAAAGTTGGCGACTAATGTTCTATTTTTAGTTATTGTAAACTGATAGTTTGCACTTGTCGATACTGTAATTCCGTTTTCTGACCAGTTACTAAATGTATATCCTGCTTTTGGAAT
>JALNXG010000075.1 GCA_023230485.1 Melioribacteraceae bacterium | reverse complement strand
TACCGGGTAAGCTTCATCCATTATGGTATTCATCATTGCTTCCTGTGCATTTTTATATATCATGTATTGCCTCAGGTTTAGCGATGATAATCTTTGAATCGTTTATAATTGCAAGAGCTTTTAACAAAGAAGATGGTTTTAAGAATACGGGCATAAAAATGAATCTTTTAACGGGTGCTTCTTATGTTGTATTAGTTGCATTAATAGCTGGATTTTTATTAAAGGCATATGATTTTATTGATAACGGTAAACTTGGATATCTATTTATCGCCTCCACCGAAACATATTTATTCTATTTAGAAATAATTCTTGGGACTTTTATACCAATAGCATTATTAAGTCAGAAAAAATTCCGCGAAGATAAAAAATGGTTGTATCTTATTTCAATATCTGTCATTTGCGGATTGATATTGAATCGCTTAAACGTAAGTATAACAGGATTAGCAGCTTCATCGGGAATAAATTATTTCCCATCTTTCGATGAAATAAGTATTACGATGATGCTTGTAGTACTGGCTATTTCTGCTTTCAGATTTACTGCAAAATATTTCACAGTCTTTATCGATGAAGAAACTCATACTCATACAGAAACTGAACCGACAAAAAATATTAACGCGCAGGAAGCACTTAATTCATAGCAAATATAATTAAAGAATGAGCATGATATTATGAGCAATAGTTACGAGAAATTAAAATGTATCTGGATGGCATCACAAGTTATTGAGTACAAATTGTGCGATAATAATTTTGATTGCGAGAATTGCATGTTAGATAAAGCAATGAGGAATCTAATTAATAACCAAGCGCAAAAACATTCTTCAATAAATGTCGTTAGTTCAATTTCTGAAAAATTGTACAAGCTGGTTTACAATGATAAAACTATTTACCTGACAAAATCTTTAATTGCAAAGGAGATATGCCGAGATACGTTTTATCTCGGTATAAACCCTATTCTTGAATGCTTTTTAGATTCAGAATATTCGATAGTCGTTAATGATAGTAGAAAAAATATTCAAAAAGGGAAAAATGTAGTTAATATTTCAGGAATATGGGGCGATATTACTATTTCATCCCCAATTGATTTAGTTGTACATGATAAAATCGGGAGTACATCATTTACTCCCTTCAATTCGCGTTGGTTTGCTATTATTGGTGACACAAAGCAAACTATTCAGAATCACAAACTTTCTAAAATTGATTGGCATGCATATCTCAATAGTGCAATCAAATCAATTGAAGAAATTAAAACAAATATACCCTCGGTAGGTGATACCATGATGGATGGTGGTACGAATATAGAGTTTTTGCATCAATTATTAGGCTATAAAAAATATGTTTCCCTTTTAAGCGCGATTAGTTTATAGAATAGAATAGGTTGGATTTATTTCTCCAATTTCAGAAAGGCAAATTTTGTTCTATAATCTCAACAATAAGTATTCCCCACCTTTATAAACAGAAATAATCGAAAAAGGACATAAGTGTCGATAAGATTTTTTATCTTTGTACTATAAAATTATATTTATATGAAAACCAAACTTCAAAATAGACTAAGTGTTAGGCTAATTATCTCAATTTCTTTGATAATGTTTTTCATATTATCCGCTTATACCTTTTTCGTAGTAAAAAAACTCGACAGTTATTTAACTCAAACACGATTCGAAAGTGCATATAATATCAGCGATATTATAAAAAAATCTACTCGCTATAGCATGCTTCTAAATAGGCGCGAAGATGTCCATCAAATTATTAATACAGTTCGTTCTGAAATCGGTGTAGAGGAAATTCGTATTTATAATAAATTCGGAACTATTAGTTATTCCACTCATCCACCTGAAATAAATAAACAAGTAGATTTAACTTCAAAAGCTTGCATTGGATGCCATAATAGCGAAGTGCCACTCGAAAGTTTAACGAATCAGAAGAAAATTAGAATTTATAAAAATGCAAAAAATCAAAGAATACTTGGTTTAATTAATCCAATTAGAAATGAACCGGATTGCTCTAATGCCGAATGTCATGCCCATTCATCAGATGTTCAAATTCTTGGTGTCCTTGATGTAGAAGTATCGCTTGATAAATTAGACGAAATTATACAAAGCTCAAAAGAGGATATCATTTCTGCGTCAGTTGTCCTTGTGGTTTTTATTTCATTTTTTACCGGTCTTTTTATTACTGTTTTAGTTAATAAGCCGCTTAAGAAAATTAAGGATGGAATTGAGGAAGTTGGAAATGGTAATTTGAATTATAGAATTGAAATGAATTCTTCGAATGAACTTGGGCAGGTAGCTAAAAGATTCAACGAAATGTCGAATAAACTTAGTGATGCATATGAAGAAATAAAGACTTGGACTGAAACTCTGAATGAAAAAGTTAATGAAAAAACTAAAGAACTAAAAAACATATATAATCAAGTTTATCAGATTGAAAAATTGGCATCTTTGGGAAAACTTTCTGCTACAGTTGCCCACGAATTGAATAATCCGCTTGCCGGGATTTTAACTTTAAGCAAGCTAATAGCAAAAAAACTTAGAAATTCGCAAAAAGAAAAAGAATTTAAAGAACTCATTGAATACTTAGATTTAATTTCAAATGAGTCTTTACGATGCGGACAAATTGTAAAGGACTTGCTCATTTTTTCTCATGCTGAACCAAATGAATTTGCTAACGAAAATCTCTTAAAGATAATTGATAATAGTGTAACGGTTATAAATCACCATCTGCAAATCAATGGTATCACATTAATAAAAGATTATTCTGAAGAGCCGAGAATTATTTATTGTAATGCTAGTAAAATTCAGCAAGCGTTAATGTCGCTACTTATTAATTCGATAGAAGCGATGACAAATAAAGGTAAAATTATTATGAAATTATCCCAAGAAGATGATAATGTAGTTATGAGGATCATTGATGAGGGAACGGGAATTTCGGATAAAGATTTACCATATATATTCGAGCCTTTTTATTCTACAAAGGAATCTACTTCCGGTACGGGACTTGGTCTAGCAGTCGTTTATGGAATTATTACAATGCATCATGGAAAAGTTGAAATAGAACATACATCTAATCAAGGAACTACATTTAAATTGGTATTTCCGCAACATAAGCAAAATACCTAATGGAATGAATTATGAATAGAAAAAACAAAATATTAATTGTAGATGATGAAAAAATCGTTAGAGAATCACTTTATCATTGGTTTGATGAAGAGAACTATTATGTTGAAACTGCTGAAGATGGCGAAATAGCCTTATCCAAATATTCTAAGGAAAAATTTGATCTTCTGCTTGTTGATATGAAAATGCCGGGTATGAGCGGACTCGATTTACTAATAAAAATTAAAGCAATTGATAAAGATGCCCTCATAATTTTAATTACTGCCTATTCCTCTGTTCCAACTGCAATAACTGCTTTGAAGAATGGTGCTTATGATTATGTTACAAAGCCCGTTGATCCAGATGAACTTGCTCATATCGTAAAAAATGCTCTTCAACAAAAATCATTAAAAATTGAAAACACTATGCTGAAGGAAAATCTTGAAGAAGTAATTAAACCGGATAACCTGATTGGCGAAAGTTTTCAGATGAAGAAAATTTATGAATTGGTTCATTCCGTAGCGAAAACTGATACTACGGTTCTAATCCGTGGAGAAAGCGGCACGGGAAAAGAATTAATAGCAAAAGCAATTCACATCAACAGTAATAGAAAATATTCGCCGATAATAACAGTGAATTGCGGTGCATTAGCAGAGACACTTTTAGAAAGCGAATTATTCGGACATGAAAAAGGTTCGTTTACAGGTGCTCAATTCAAGAGAAAAGGGAAGTTCGAAATGGCTGATGGAGGTACGATATTTTTGGATGAAATCGGCTCAGTTTCTCTTAGAATGCAGATTGAATTATTGCGTGTACTTGAATCAAAACAGTTCAATAGAGTCGGTGGTAATGACTTAATTAAAAGTGATTTCAGAATAATTACTGCTACTAATGAACCGCTCGAAGAATTAGTAAAGGCTGGAAAATTTAGAGAAGATTTATATTATCGGTTAAATGTATTTACTATTGTTATTCCTCCATTACGCGAAAGAAGAAATGATATTCCATTATTGGTTGATTTTTTTATCGGTAAATTTTCTACAGTTATGAATAAAAAGAAAAAGAAAGTTTCCAAAGAAGCGAGTGATTTTTTAATGGATTATGACTGGCGTGGAAATGTAAGAGAATTAGAAAATGCAGTAGAAAGAGCTATGGTTGTGGGTAAGACTGATACAATAGAAGTTGATGATTTGCCATTTCATGTATCTAAGAATGTTTTTGAATTAGACGAAGGAGATAATAGTCTTTCTTCTATGGAGAAAAAATATATTCAAAAAATACTAAATGAATGCAGTTGGAATATTTCAAAAGCTGCTCAAATTTTAGGAATTGATAGAGCCACATTATATAATAAAATTAGTAAATATGATCTACGTAAAGATGAGTATTAATGGATATTTATCTTACACCGCTTAAATTTTACAACCAATTATTGTTGCAAAATCTTGTTGCGGAATTTTCTAAAAGATTTTCTTGTAAAATTAATGTTGTTGATCTTAAAGTCAATATCGATGATTTTTTTTCAATCGATAGACAGCAATATTATTCTACTCAGATACTTGCCGAAGTACTTAATCTCACCGATCACTTAAATGGTAAAGTTCTTCTTTTAACGGATGTTGATTTATTTGTACCCGCATTAACTTTTATTTTTGGGGAAGCTCAGCTTAATGGAAAGCATGCTATCGTGTCGGTTTGTCGCCTGCATGAAGAGTTTTATTCCGGTATATCGGATGAGAAATTACTTCTTGAGCGGACGATTAAAGAAGCACTTCACGAATTGGGTCATAATTACGGATTGCGACACTGCCTTGATTGGGATTGCGTAATGCATTCTTCAAATGGAATTGAGGAAGTGGATATAAAAGGCAATTCCTACTGCACTACCTGTTCAAAAGCAATAGAGGGCTATCGCTGGTGATCTTGTTCTCGGCTAAATTTTTTTGCCACACGTATCAAGTAATTTCAACCGTGAAGTAGCACTAACCACTTACCATTTTTACCAACGAACTTCTCTAATTGATGATAATTAAGTCTGAATTTAAATATTCTTGAGTTTGCCGTCCAAAAACGGGAAATCATTTAGGTTTTAGAAGTAAAAATATGGCAGAAAAGATTTTTGGTTTTACAATATTAATATTTTTTGGTTTATTCGTCATATTAGTTGTTGTTGGTATTTTTAAGCCCGATAGAGAAATAGGAAGCAAAATCTCACCAATTCCCGACCCAAAAGCTAAATATAAAGAAATGAAAAAAATAACGTCTCGGCAGATGAAACGCAGCCGAATAAAGGAAATAAAAAGCAGCAGCAGAAGAAGAAGAATTCACAAATTCTTTGGTATGGAATACTATTCTCATTGTTTTCTGTTTTTGATTTACGAATATTTGAATGAAGCATTAATAAAATTAAAATATTCTTATTAATTGCTACTGTAGTTTAATTATAGAAGAAAAAAGTTATTAAAAAAGGTGAAACAAATAAATTACTCTTGAAAAAGAAAAATGAACCCAAATCTATTAAAAAAGAAATAGTACAAGCGAAAGTTCCAAAATTGCATTATTTCAAAAAAGGGAGATTAGAAAAACCATATATAATAATGAATGGTGGTTTGTAATTTCCGATGTGATTTCTACTTTAACTGATTCAAAAGACCCTAGTGGATATCTTAAAGATATGAGAGAATTCAAGAAATTGAAGACCCTGAATTAACTACAAAAAGAACTAAGGCATTATATAAAGCCAATGGATTTAGTGAAGACTGGATAGAAAAAAGAATGCGCGGAAGTGCTGTTCGTGAGAAACTTACTGATGAATAACAAAAAAGAGGAGCTAAAGACCAGACCGATTACTCAATCTTAACTGCTGAAATTAGTAAAGCTACATTTGGAATGACACCAAATGAATACAAAAATCTTAAACATGAAAATTTACGAAACCACATGACAGACCTTGAACTTATTTTTTCCATGTTGGGAGAAAGAGCTACAACCGAAATAACACAAACACAAGATACTCGAGGACTTGATAATCTTAAAAATGATGCAAAAGAGGCTGGCAAAATTGCAGAAGACGCAAAGAAAGCTCTCGAAGTTAAAACAAAGAAAAAGGTATCAACTAAAGAAAATTATATATATGAATCAGAAACGAAAAAGAGAATTAAAAAATAATCATCTTCCGAATCAGTGATAGGTTTTGGATTGCTTTCAAATTTTGATTTACTGATATTAAATTCATGAATTACAGTAATAAGCGAGCTAAGTAAGGGGAGTACCTTTACTGTTTGGCTGCCGGTTAACGAAAACGTCATTACATCGTCTTAAGATTATTACAAAGTGAGGGCTTGCAATTCCCGACCTTTTAATAATTCGCCGAAACACTAAAAATTTTGAGGAATTATTTCCTATGAATGATTATATATCTGAAAATATTTTAAATCTATTCCACGAGTTTGTAAATAGGTTTATACCAACAGAAGAAAATCTTTTTGATATTATCATCAGCAACTTTGAGTATAAGAAAGTTGCAAGAAAAGAAATTTTGCTGGAAGCCGGTAAAACAGCTGACAAAATTTTCTTTTTACCCGAAGGTTTCGCACGCTTCTATCACACAAAGAAAGAAGGAACCGAAGTAACAAGCGATTTTTATTTCGCACCCGGATTCATAACCTCTTTTACAAGTTTAATTGAACAAAAACCATCTATAGTAAATATTCAGGCAATGGTTAAAATGGATGTGCTGTTTATTAAGTACAAAAATCTTATGTCTTTGTATGAAAAAGAACATAAAGTAGAAAGATTGGGAAGACTTCTAGCCGAACAGGTTTTCATAACATCTGAAAAACATCTGCTAAGTTTTCTAAATGATACACCACAAGAAAGATACTCGTGGTTAATGAATGAATACCCCGAATATGTTAAGAATATTCCGCTGCACTTTCTCGCCTCTTACCTTGGTATAACCCCGGAGTCACTCAGCCGAATAAGAAATCGCTACACAAAATAATTTCTTAACTTAAGTCAAGGATTTTATCCTCAGATACAAATTAACTTTGTACTGTAAATAATCACTTAATTATTGAGGATAAAATGAAAACAAGAAATATTTTAAAATTCGTAACATTTGTATCAATTTTTTCGGGATGTGTACCGGTTTCAAGAGAAAGTTTTGATGATGAGCTTTCTGAGCCCGTAGAAGAAATTATCTATTATGCTACTTTAGCCGGCAGTTCGCATAATACGCAGCCATGGTTTGTTGAAATTGTAAATGATTCTCTTTTATATTTAAAAGCCGACTTTTCAAAAAAGCTCCAAGTCGTAGATCCGGATGCTCGTGAATTATTTATATCATTGGGTGCTTTTATTGAAAATTTTGTGTTTGCAGCCGAATGTTTTGGTTATAAAGCTGACATCCAAATAACTGCAAAACATAAAAACGATACCAATGTCGCTGCGATTTATCTTAGTAAAGCACAGAGAAGCAATTATGATTTAGATCAGATTAAAAATCGCAGAACACTTCGCACCCCTTTTCATAATACTGCAATATCCAAGGAACATTTAAACAATCTTACTCATAATAATTCTGAAATAGTTTACTTCCCATCATATTCGGAAGAGGGGAAATATATTGCATCACAAACCCTTTCTGCTTATATCTGCCAAGTAAAAGACGATCAAGCAAAACAAGAACTTGCCAACTGGATACGTTTTTCAAATAGTGATGTTGAAAAACATCGCGATGGTCTAACAACTTCCGAAATGGGAATAACCGGTTTCGGTGGTTTTTTTGTGCGAAACTTTTATAAACCGGAAGACTCGATGAAGGATTCTTTCATTAATACCGGCATTGATAAAACAAAAGAGCAAACAGAAAATTGTGGCGGATGGATTTTGATTGTTCAAAACGAAGAAAACCCCGAAAATTGGATAAATACAGGAAGATTGTATCAACAACTAAATTTGACTAGCAGAGATTTGATGATCGGATTTCATCCAATGAATCAGATGATTGAAGAAGAGAATTTTGAGAAAGAAGTAAACGAACGTTTGTCTCTGCCGGGAGTCATTCAATTTGTAGCACGAATTGGTTATGTGGAAAATTATCCACCGGCAAATAGTGTGCGCAGACCTTGTAATAAAATAATCAAATACACTGAAAAAAATGTTAAATAAAAATATACTACAATTATTTATAAAGGAAAAATATAATATGAAAAATATAATATGAAAAATTCAATATTAATAACTATCATCTTGTTTACATCAACATTGTGGGCACAACAAATCAATTCTGATTCATTAATTACGAAACAAACATTTGGTACAGAGCTGGATTTACTTCCATATATAAGTGGTGGTTATTATGCTTCGGCTTGGTATGGAATCGATCAGTTTAGATTCAGAACAATCTTAACAAAAACGACTGTACCCCAATTTGCAGTTGCTGAAGGTTATAAAGATAATAAACTTAATGTCTATGCATTAATAACAGATTACTTTTTTAAGAAAAATTTTGAGGGATTCTGGATCGGTACCGGTCTTGAATACTGGGATTCACAAATTACATATGAAGCTGAAAATCAAACCTCATCATATAATAACACAGTTTTTACTTTGGGGGGAGGATATGTGTGGAAGTTTTATAAAAATATTTATCTGAATCCGTGGGTAGCTTTTCATTACATCATTGCAGGTGATAACGAAGTAAAGGTTGGAAGCAGAACATTTAAACCAAATGAGTTTACGCCGGAAGCATCGATTAAAATCGGATGGTATTTTTAATAAATAAAACAGAAGTATGATTCATACATGATTAATTATAAAGTAAAAAAGTTAAGTTGTTTAAAATATTTTTCATATTCGTTTTTTATCCATGCATTGATCATTTACCGGGTTTTCTTGAATCATTTCAGCATTCAGTGGTTAATCAACTCACTCCAACCAATAATTTGACTTATAAATAGCTTCTAAAGAATTTAATGTGATTTTGTAATTACCGGAATATTCTAAAGCTTTATCACTAATATAATTTTAAAATGTGTTAATGTTTAGTGCTTTATTCTTTACGCATTTTTTTTTCATAATAAACCTTTGTACTATTACTTTTTAGTCGTTGTTTTAGCCAATTATTAATTTTCGTTTTATCAGAATTTTTAATTATCGTATTAGAATACAAAATTACAATTGGTTTTGTGTGTGGTGATTTTAGTGAATCACTAAAGTCTAATGGTTCAGAATATAAACAACCATTAATTTGTGGAAATAAAGGTTTAATCTCATTTAAGATTTCTATTCCGAATTTTTGTTTATTTCTTATACTGTCTATGTCAGAATTCTGCTTATTTAATAAATCATTCAGATTTATAATCTGTTCTTTGAGTTTGAGTGATTCAATATTCGCATCATCAATATTGCTAAAAGTTAATCCTTGTTGAATGATAATTGTAGCATCTTCAATATTAAAGTCATTCGCTTTTTTAATTATTTCATTTTTTTGATTTTCGGATAGTGTTGAGCCTCCATAAATTAGAGTAATTGCATTTGAATTTACGTCAATTTTATTTTTTAAAAGATAGTTCCCTTCATATAGTGTAACATTTGAAGCATACATATTTGCTTGCTGTAAAAATTCTTCTTGCTTTACAAGTTTATAACCAAAAAATATACTTGGCAAAAGAACAATAGTTATAACAATGGTAATAGTACTATTGATCCTTTTCTTTTTACCCGGGTCAACTATCGTTCTAATAGGGAACTTCAATATTTGCGAAATCCAAATAGACGCTATGGCAATAAAAATGGTATTGATTGTAAACAAATAAAAAGCCCCAAAGAAAAAATTAAATTGACCTGTTCCAAGTCCGTAACCCGCAGTACACAATGGAGGCATAAGAGCAGTAGCAATAGCCACGCCGGGTATAACATTTCCCTTTTGTTTGCTACTAATAGCAACAATACCGGCTAAACCACCAAATAAAGCAATCAAAACATCATATATGGTTGGACTCGTTCTGGCTAATAATTCAGAATGAGCTGTTGAAACAGGACTTAATGCAAAATAAGCAGTGGAGGCTACAAGACTTACGATTATAGCAAAAGAAAAGTTTTTAATAGATTTTGTAAAAAGTTCAAAATCGTATGTTGCTATACTATAACCCATACCATTGATAGGTCCCATGAGAGGTGATATGAGCATCGCTCCAATTATTACTGCCGTGGAGTTAATATTGAGCCCAACAGAAGCTACAATAATTGCAAAAATTAAAATCCAAAGATTTGTGCCTTTGAATACACTCCCTTTTTTAATTTCATCATATACAAAATCTTGATTTTCGAGTTCGGATTCTAAACTAAAAAAGTGTAAAAATTTTCTAATAAAGTAGATAGTTTTCATATCAGTTTGCTCTTCTTTTTGAATGAACAGTAGCGGTTACGTATATGAAATGTTTGGCATTTCCAAGCACGAACCTGTCAAGCTACCAAGCCGTTTATTAAATATTATGTGATTCGATTTCATTGAAAACATTCTTATCTAAATATGTGTTGATGATTGATTCGATGTATCCTTCAAGTTCCATCCACTTTTTAGTTTGATAGATTCTGCTATAACTTGAAGTGTATTTGTAGTTTGGTTTTAACATTATATCTAATAGTATCAAATACTGCTTTTTTCTTTAGGGCCTCACTTAGATTGCTTAATTCAAAATTGTCTTTATGTGTCGTTTTTATTTTTCCTTTTACTCAAAAGACCACTAATCAAAAATGTAGTTGATAAAATCAACAGAAAGAATTTAAACCATCCGGAGTTCCCATAAATATCAGTCAATTCTAATACGAGTAATACCACAAAGAATAGTCCTGAGAGAAAATAATAATTGGTTTGTTTATCCATAATACTCCATATTTTTTTTTGTCGTAAGGGATGCGTGGCACACCTATCCACCGACACTGAAGCATTTTCAGTGTAAAATACTTGGAATACCACCAAAGTCATTATTGCTGCTACATATTGTTAGCGTTTTGTGCTTTATTTCTTTTCAGGCGAGAAAGGAATGTGTGAGTCATGAAGGATAATTTTCAATTTTCCTTCTTTATCTTTCGTATAAGCAAAAGAATACTCTACCTTTACTTCATCACCACCTTTTGCAGGTGTGAAATAATAGTTACCCATAGCTACTGCCATATTACCAATGATTTTTATCCCAATACTTTCCCAGCGAACACTACTCCATGGTTTTATAGCAAAGCCATGGTCTTCCGGGTAATTAGCGTTTCCAGCTATGAAATATGATAAAGCTCCTTCAAAATCGGTACGGAATTGCTTTTCTGAAGCCATAGTTGGTTTAAACAAAACAGTGCCTTCCTGATAATTATAAAAGTTATTTATATGTTCGGTGGCTGCGTTTTTGAAGTCACCCTTTTCAATAAAAACTTTTCCAATCTTCACAATTCCATCACCCCATTCTTTCTGTACATCCAATACTTCTTGTTCTGCAATAACAACATTTATCTCTGTTTGAGTAGTATTAGTATTTTCTTTCTGCGTGCTTTGTTTACAGGAAGTAATTCCTAAAGAAAAAATCGCTGCAAAAACTAATGCAACTAATGTTGTATTTATTTTCATTTTAAATATTGTCATTTGCATACTCCTTGTTTAAAATTTATCCCTACTCTTTAAAGAATTTTTGGGCATCCCCATTTTTTTTCTTAGCATGAACGCTATTGGATTTCGGTTTGGGGTAGTGGCGGATTTCGGAACTCTACACTAATAACCAAGCCCAAATTTTTAATATAATTAGAGATGTTCAATTTACCAAGTAACCCTCTGTAAATTCCCATTCGTAATTAATCCACCCTAAGATAAGTTAATTATTATTAAAGTTCTTTATTCTAAAAAATTTCTCTTGTGTAAAAAGTGGATTGCTTTCAAATTTTGTTTTACTGATATTAGATTCATGTGTGGTTTATGAATTAACTGACGGCGATTTAAGCAAGCTATCGTTTATCGAAGATAAAAAAGAATATTTGGCAACCGATTGGTATTACGTGAAAAAAATTAGCGATTTGAATAAGATGAAGATGGATTTAGAGCAGTTGAAAAACTTAAGAAAAAGCTAAAGGTCTTTCGACAAGAATTTAAAGATCGCATTGACAATTTTATTCGCGACTATTGTAAGTGCTACAATTAAAAAAATAAAAAATAGGAATTCCACTTTTGAGTATCTCCGAGATTAAATTAAAATTAGTAGTTGAAGTCAAAGAAGCAGACGCTGCTATACAACTAACTGATGAAAATATAAAACAATTATACAAAAGTTTCAAGTATGGAAAGCAAGAAGTAAATGGATTGACTTCTGCAATCTCTCAGGGATTCAACAATGCACGAGAGATTATTCAAGGAGCGAAAGAAGTGTGGGATTTGCTAAAACGTGCTTTTGGAGAATCAGTGAAAGCATATCAGGAGCAAGAAGTTGCTCTTGTAAAATTGAATACAGCATTGTAACAATCAGGGCAATATTCAATAGAGAACTCGGAGGCACTTGTTGAATATGCTGCACAATTACAGGCAACAACAATCTTTGGCGATGAGGTAACTGAATCTTCTATGGCGATGCTTTTTGCTATGTTGTGGATTGCTTTCAAATTTTGATTTACTGATATTAGATCCAAGTAAAATATATCTTTTTGACTATCCGATTTGGGATAAATTTTCCCCCCAGTGGGCATTTAATCCCTCTAAAATTGATATAGAACGCTTTACTATGAAATTAATAAGTAAGCGAATTAGGATAAAGAAAGTTTAAGTAATCTCAAAATGTCAAAGAACGATTTGTAAAATTTATTTAAGTACGTTACTGCGAATAATATTGATAATGCTGTCTCTATAAGTATCGGTTAAGACCATGAACGGACGTGCCGGGATTGTTATGTTATAATTCTTCTGCCCGAACGTATATGAGATTTTCCGTTTGTGTGAGGTTTTTGCAAAAACAAGAAGATTGCTATTACTCTTTTGTTTCAGCAGATTGCCTTTAGCATCGGTACGGTGGAATAAAGTGCGAGTTCTAGCTGCGATAGAGATAGCACCGCCGTAATTGTGGATTGCCGCATAGCGTACATTAGTAGAAACGATAGCGGTGTCTTCAGTGGCACTTGATTGAAGAGACTTCCGCAGTTGATCTGTCGATTGCAGGATACTTGATACCAGACCTTTTTTCTGTTTGTGTTTAAGAGACGCCGGGCGTAATTGCCTCCAACCTCCGGAGCCAGCACCTTGAGTCTGAAATTCGTTTTGAACGGAAGCGTACATTTGCTCGACAATTTCTCCCATTAAGGATTTATTAGGAGTGAACCTGCTTTTAAGATTAGCAATGATTGCGTTTATTTGGTCTATGTTGTTATTACCAGCCATTAGCCCTCACTCTTGGGCTCTGCTCAGAGCAGATATTAAGCCCTCCGGAGTGGAGGGGAATGGACGTTAAAATAACTTGCATTAATGAGGGCGCTTTTTTATATTTGCAATGAAGTCGAGAAACCAACTGCTGTTGGGAGCTATAGTTGGTGGAAGTTCCTACGCAATGCCCAACCTTGCTGTAGGAGAGACGCTCGAAAATTTGCTCCTTTATTAAATATAAAGGGGCATTTTTTTTATTCTTTATATCACATCAAAAAGTCTCCTTTCCTGTGCGAATTTATTCTTTTCTTATCCGCATGTTGTGGATTGCTTTCAAATTTTGATTTACTGATATTAGATTCAAGAATAGGGCAGAAGGACAATGGTATGTAGAAGTTGTGGATTGCTTTCAAATTTTGATTTACTGATATTAGATTCAAGATACCTAATGTTGGTGCAACTTCAACCCATGTTGTGGATTGCTTTCAAATTTTGATTTACTGATATTAGATTCAAGCGATTCTGCTAATGCCTTTGCCTGACCGCCGTTGTGGATTGCTTTCAAATTTTGATTTACTGATATTAGATTCAAGTAAATTCATAATAATTAGGCACTACTGTAAGTTGTGGATTGCTTTCAAATTTTGATTTACTGATATTAGATTCAAGTGAACAGATTTCTGATGCTCTCCCTGATAGGTTGTGGATTGCTTTCAAATTTTGATTTACTGATATTAGATTCAAGTGCATGATGTAGCGGAGCTATTGATCCCAGTTGTGGATTGCTTTCAAATTTTGATTTACTGATATTAGATTCAAGTTCTTTTTTGCCGTTTGCTTTGCCGATTAGGTTGTGGATTGCTTTCAAATTTTGATTTACTGATATTAGATTCAAGCGTGTTAAAGAAAAAGGCTTTACTAACCAAGTTGTGGATTGCTTTCAAATTTTGATTTACTGATATTAGATTCAAGAAATTAAGTTTTTGTTCAGCAACGGCAGAGGTTGTGGATTGCTTTCAAATTTTGATTTACTGATATTAGATTCAAGGAGAAATTCAAAGTGTGCGACAATAATAGGGTTGTGGATTGCTTTCAAATTTTGATTTACTGATATTAGATTCAAGAGGTGGAGTTTCACGCACTTATAATCATCTGTTGTGGATTGCTTTCAAATTTTGATTTACTGATATTAGATTCAAGAATCTCCGCCTCGACTATCTCTCTCCGCCAGTTGTGGATTGCTTTCAAATTTTGATTTACTGATATTAGATTCAAGCATCGACCCGCAGAATCCCAATTACTCTTTGTTGTGGATTGCTTTCAAATTTTGATTTACTGATATTAGATTCAAGCCAAATAAGCATCGCCACGCTCAACAAGTGTTGTGGATTGCTTTCAAATTTTGATTTACTGATATTAGATTCAAGGGAGAAACAAATTATGGCAGTATCAATCTAGTTGTGGATTGCTTTCAAATTTTGATTTACTGATATTAGATTCAAGCTATTCAGCACGCAGACCGATAATACAGCTGTTGTGGATTGCTTTCAAATTTTGATTTACTGATATTAGATTCAAGTCATTCAAAAGAGTTTATCAATCATCCATGGTTGTGGATTGCTTTCAAATTTTGATTTACTGATATTAGATTCAAGTAACGCCGGTATCGATAATGATACCGGCAGGTTGTGGATTGCTTTCAAATTTTGATTTACTGATATTAGATTCAAGTAAATAAGTGTTTCACGTATACCGTGTACAGTTGTGGATTGCTTTCAAATTTTGATTTACTGATATTAGATTCAAGAATTGCTTTTCACTCCATTTACTTGTAGGGGTTGTGGATTGCTTTCAAATTTTGATTTACTGATATTAGATTCAAGTAATGTATTATACAGGAATGAGACAAAGCAGTTGTGGATTGCTTTCAAATTTTGATTTACTGATATTAGATTCAAGCGAGTCCGTCTTCGATAGCATCTTCAATTGGTTGTGGATTGCTTTCAAATTTTGATTTACTGATATTAGATTCAAGAGCTTCTGCATAAGTGATACCAACACGGCGGTTGTGGATTGCTTTCAAATTTTGATTTACTGATATTAGATTCAAGTTTGTTAAGATTAGGACTATCGCTTACGTCGTTGTGGATTGCTTTCAAATTTTGATTTACTGATATTAGATTCAAGCGAGAAATCCCTCAATGATAGAGTCCTCCCGTTGTGGATTGCTTTCAAATTTTGATTTACTGATATTAGATTCAAGGATGTGCATTATAGATCCCTTTAGTCGTAGGTTGTGGATTGCTTTCAAATTTTGATTTACTGATATTAGATTCAAGACAAATTCTCCGAACAGACTACTTCAAGAGTTGTGGATTGCTTTCAAATTTTGATTTACTGATATTAGATTCAAGGGTAACATCTTTGTTATCTGCATAAGAATAGTTGTGGATTGCTTTCAAATTTTGATTTACTGATATTAGATTCAAGGCAGTTGCCATTTGCAACCTCCATTTGTTAGTTGTGGATTGCTTTCAAATTTTGATTTACTGATATTAGATTCAAGCACCAAGAGTCCCTACACCGCCCCCTATTAGTTGTGGATTGCTTTCAAATTTTGATTTACTGATATTAGATTCAAGTTTTTACAGTTGCAGGTTCTGGAGTCAAAAGTTGTGGATTGCTTTCAAATTTTGATTTACTGATATTAGATTCAAGAATTGGTATAAGATATATAGTAGAAGAATAGTTGTGGATTGCTTTCAAATTTTGATTTACTGATATTAGATTCAAGTATCGTCCCCTTAGATATACTATGTCTGCGGTTGTGGATTGCTTTCAAATTTTGATTTACTGATATTAGATTCAAGGTTATGCTTCGCCTCGAACCCGGCGATATAGTTGTGGATTGCTTTCAAATTTTGATTTACTGATATTAGATTCAAGGATAATTTTATTCCGATATTTCCGGTCGATGTTGTGGATTGCTTTCAAATTTTGATTTACTGATATTAGATTCAAGAATCGATTTGACTATGTACTATTAAATTATGTTGTGGATTGCTTTCAAATTTTGATTTACTGATATTAGATTCAAGGTCACGCCTGTTCCAGTGTGACAATCGCATGTTGTGGATTGCTTTCAAATTTTGATTTACTGATATTAGATTCAAGTTCAGTCTCTGGCATAGTAGTATCTCCTTGGTTGTGGATTGCTTTCAAATTTTGATTTACTGATATTAGATTCAAGGTTTATTAGGCACTTATATAACATCTGGGGGTTGTGGATTGCTTTCAAATTTTGATTTACTGATATTAGATTCAAGTCTGTAAATGTTGTATCAATTAATCGTTTAGTTGTGGATTGCTTTCAAATTTTGATTTACTGATATTAGATTCAAGAGACGGCTCGAATTGGGTATGACACAAGCGGTTGTGGATTGCTTTCAAATTTTGATTTACTGATATTAGATTCAAGTTATTGATAGTAGTGAATTTACCCATGACAGTTGTGGATTGCTTTCAAATTTTGATTTACTGATATTAGATTCAAGCATTACTAATTGTTCAACCTCACCAACAGGGTTGTGGATTGCTTTCAAATTTTGATTTACTGATATTAGATTCAAGTGTAAATTTAGGAAAGGTACTGGGCTTTGGGTTGTGGATTGCTTTCAAATTTTGATTTACTGATATTAGATTCAAGGTTCTTTACTATTTCCCATTTTCTTTACTGTTGTGGATTGCTTTCAAATTTTGATTTACTGATATTAGATTCAAGTTCTTTTCTTTTATAACAAAGTTTAAATCAGTTGTGGATTGCTTTCAAATTTTGATTTACTGATATTAGATTCAAGGAATAGGCAATCGTGCTCTTTGTGTATATGGTTGTGGATTGCTTTCAAATTTTGATTTACTGATATTAGATTCAAGTTATAATTCTAGTACAGACAGAACGAGTAGTTGTGGATTGCTTTCAAATTTTGATTTACTGATATTAGATTCAAGTGCAATTCCGGCTATAACAGGATTAACCGGGTTGTGGATTGCTTTCAAATTTTGATTTACTGATATTAGATTCAAGGACACGAATATTGTATATAGATGGAGTGGCGTTGTGGATTGCTTTCAAATTTTGATTTACTGATATTAGATTCAAGTAGGATAACATCGATAGAGTTTTCAACACTGTTGTGGATTGCTTTCAAATTTTGATTTACTGATATTAGATTCAAGT
>JALNXG010000074.1 GCA_023230485.1 Melioribacteraceae bacterium | reverse complement strand
AGTTTTGTTATTAATTGCGGTAATTCCCCTTAATTTATCAGCTTGGGGAGATAAAGGACATAAATTAATTACGGCGCACTCATTAGAATTCTTAAAAACTAAGATAAATCTTCCTGATTCAATAATAAAAGAAATCATCACTCGTTCGGTGGATCCCGATAATAGAAAGAAAGATGACCCAACTGAGTACCCAAAACATTTTATCGATATAGATTTCTTCCCGGAATATTTGAAAGGTCAAATAGTTCTTAACCGTGAAGAATTAAAATCACGTTATCCCGATAGCGTTCTTGTAAAGCAAGGTTACTTACCTTGGGCTACTTTGGATACATATGAAAAATTAGTCGATGCGTTTAAATCCGGTGAGAAAGAAAAAATAGTTCTCTATCTTGCTGATTTATCTCATTATGTAGCCGATGGTCATCAAGCAATGCATGCAACTATCAATTACAATGGTCAATTAACGGGTCAGAAGGGAATTCATTTTAGGTATGAAATCGAAATGGTGGATTATTATTTGGATGAGATTATAAAGGGTTTAGTAAAATTTGATGTTGGTACCGTGCAAAAAGAAGATTTAGAATATAAAATTTTCGATTATATTAATGAATCGAATACTTACGTGGAATTGGTCCTAAGTGGTGATAAATTCGCATCTAAAGAGAAAGATAAGTATTATGAATTGCTTTGGAATAGAACAAAGTATATAACAATTGAATCGATAAATAGTGCGGCAAAAGCATTGGCAGATATTATAAATAGCGCCTATATAGAAGCCGGAAACCCCGAATTGAAATTTTAATATTTCATTAAGAGAATTTTCTTTGCAGCATTTGTGAAGCTTTATTATAAACAGTATCGACATTCAATTCTTTTATACATTTGAATTGAATGTCGGTACGGCTGCAAGTCAATGGTCGTGGTGAATAGAAAAAGCAGGGGGAGCATTCTAATTCCAAACTCGCAATTTCATAATTTGTTTTCCACGGATATATATAATTTTTGTTGGTTGGTCCTATAATAGCAACAACGTCTCTCTTCATTGAGGCGGCTGTGTGCATAAGACTCGAATCATTAGTAATAAATAAATCTACTTTTTCTATTACTGCGGCTGTTTGAGTGAAAGTATTTGTATCTACCGAAAAGGCATACCCCGATTTAATTTTATCTATTACACCATTCTTCAGTTCCATCTCATCAGGTCCGCCAAATAATAATATTTTAGCATCGAAATTTTCAATCAATCGATTGCCAAGTTCAGCAAATTTTTCAATCTCCCACCTTCTTTTTTCATGATTCTTAAGTGTATTGCATCCCGGATGAAAACCGATTAATAATTGATTCTCTTTCTCTTTTATTTTTGAAACAAATTGATTTGCGAATTCAATCTCATCGGAATTAAGAATAATTTTCAATCCTTCTATCTCGTTCTCTTTCGCTCGCGTTAATCTCTCAATAAGTTTTACATTCTCTTCAACGTTATGAACCGAATCATCCTCTTTGACGGTAACATTATTTAAAAATCCAAGTTCTTTAAAATTACTTCTTAGATATTTTATCCCTGCTCGTTTAGGTGCGCCGATTAAAAGGCTAATTAAATTATATTCCATCCTATTTGAAGGATAAACATTAATAATGGCATCGTAATTATTTTTGCGAAGCTGCATTACAAATTTGATGGAATCTAATTTGGGATTCTTAAGAAAATCAAAATAATGAATTGTGTTTATTTCAGGAAGGCGTTCATAGATATCTTTTACGCCTTTAAACATGATAAGAGCATCTATTTGAGCAGATGGAATAGTTTTTTTTAGGAATGATAATGCGGGAGTGAACATTAAAGCATCCCCAATTCCTGATAGAGCGATTACTAGGATTTTTTTCATTAGTAGTAATAAAAAGCATCCCGCTTGTGCGGGATGCTTTCGAGATTATTTATTCTTGTTTTCTAAATATTTCGTGTTTTGTGATTTTTCGTTTTCATATTTCTGAATAAGCATCTTTATGTTTTGTGATTCATGTGGAGCAATAGTCATTAAAGAATTTAATAACTTTGTTGCCTCATCATACATTTTTAAATTCTCATAATGAGTAAGCAATAAATCATATGGATTATACCAGCTAGAATAATCAGAAGGATTAACTTCCAATTTTTGTTTTGCTTCTTCTATTACTTCTTTGGCATATGATTCATACTGAGCATTAGCATGAGCACTAAACAATATCTTAGCAACGTCATGTTTAATCCTATAATCCATCGGAATTATAGCACGAGGAATTTTTTGTTCCATCTTATCTAATACATTCACTGCTTCTTGATTATTCTGCTGTTGATTAATGTAATTGAGTGCTAATCTAATGAATCCATTTCTATAATTTTGAGTTAAGCGGACATGGTTCTCATCATAGAAAATATCAGGATTATTAAGACCACGGAACTTAAATCCTGGTTGATAAGTTTTACTGTAGTCTTTTGGTTCATCTAAGAATTGTTTTCTCATTATATCTACATCAATATATTCCATTCCTGAACGAGAGACTAATTTCTTAGGAGTTACACGCATCGCCATACCTTCCATTTGAAGATAATCATCAAGTCCAAGCTTGCTATCATCAGAAACAGTTACAGCATAATAAACTGGACGCTTCCATTGAGCATTAAGCAAAATATCTAGAACAACAATATCTTGCGTTCTGATAGCTTTTATATCTCCGAATTGAATTGTATTATTCATCTTCCATTTCATAAATCCGGTAGCGGTAGTAAGTGAATCTTTGATGTCCCAATTTTTAATGGTCTCTGCATCGATAGGTATCTTCATATCTTGCGGAGAGAAACGTTCAGGTCCGATATTATCAATCTGTTCATCAGTCAGCGATAGTTCCACTTTAGCAGCACCATAAGGAGAAGTGTTTTTGAGTTGTTTTATATACCACGGTGTATTTAATAAACTTAAGTTTGCCACCCTAACATCACGTCTTACACCCTCAACATCTTGTAGATACCAAAGTGGGAATGTATCATTATCTCCATTTGTAAAAAGGATAGCATTTGGTGCGGCACTTTGGAGCATGTTATATGCGTAATCCCATGGTACGAAATTATCAGATCTATTATGCTCGAAAAAATTCACTGCAAGCATATTAACCGGAATTAAAATTACGCCAAGAGAAAGGGCTGAAATCTGCAACCATTTCACTGCTGGTTTATTGGCGAATGATTCTGTAATTAGTTCAAAAATTCCCCTTGTACCAAGTGCGATCCAGATTGAGAATACAAAGAATGCACCGACATAAAAATAATCTCTTTCGCGCGGCTGCGGCTCCTGTTGGTTCTGATAGAAAGCCGTCAGATAACCGAGGAAGACAAACATCGTCAGGAATACTGCCCCCATTTTCCAATCTTTTTTGAATTGATAATAAACCCCAAAGAGTGCTATTAAAAATGGTATTGCCCAATATTTAGTTATGTCAACTCCTACATCCTGGTATGTCGAAACTCTACCGATATAATTCCACATTAGGTAACGGTTAAACATATGGTCCATCTGATAATTCCAAGCGAAATCTAAATCACTAGAGTAATTGGTGAATACACCTTGTTGATGAGGTTCCATCGTAAATCTTCTTTTGAAGGTAGGGAAATCACCGTACTGCTCACGATTAATATAAGACTCTAGTTCAGAGAAAGTCTTGGGGCTATTCATATTAATTGGCGGCTCTTGATTGGCGCGAATGATAATCATTGCCACAGAAGTAACTCCGAGCAACGCAAAGAAGAATGCCTTAAAAACAAAATTGAAAGTCGGTTTTTCTTTCTTCTTACTCCAATAAATTCCAAATCCAAGAAGCGCAAACATAATTACGATAACCATTGTATCTACTACGGTATTATTACCACCGATAGAAGAGATAAATTTAGGAACATATTTTACCATTCCGGGATAAACGGCAACAAGAGAAATTCCACCAATTACAATGGGAATGTAAAATGAATTTCTTTGGAAAATCTTTTTATAAAATGCGCCCATATAAAGAGCGGATACCGCAATAAATATTAATAAATATTTTTGGTCTATCTGTTTAAACATATCCTGCGAAGGAGCAGCAGCATCTGTTTCAGACATCCACATTAACATTGCAACTACAATTATTAATCCTACATGCCCAAGGAAAATAAATCCTGTTTTCTTTAATGTTTCTTCATCTGTTAAATATTTTCTAAAGATAACAACCATTGCAACAGGTACACTTGCTAAAACTGCCATTAAATGGACGCCTGTGGAGAGACCTAACAAATATGCAATTAATAATAAATATTTTTCATTATCAGGTTCGTCAGCATTTTCATTCCATTTAACCATAAGCCAAACAACGAATGCAATAAAGAATGTAGAAAGAGCATAAACTTCTGCTTCAACTGCATTAAACCAGAATGTATCACTGAAACCTAATGAAAGAGCACCAATTGCAGCAGCTATAAAAGTACCTAATGCATCCATTAAATTATTATATACTTTTCCTTTATAGTTTTCAATTAGCTTGATCGCTATTAGATAAAGGAAGAGTACAGCAAAAGCCGATGATAAAACAGAGATTGCATTTATTCTTGAACCGATATTTTCTGTGAATGGAATCATCGAAAATATTCTTCCAAGAATAATGAAGAAAGGTGTTCCGGGAGGGTGAGGTACTTGCATCGAATATGAAGACGCTATAAACTCACCACAATCCCAAAATGAAACTGACGGCTGAACTGTCATAAAATATACAGCCGCCGCTACTGTAAATACTGCTAATCCAATAAAATTCTGGAGTCTCTTAAAATTCATTATACCACCGGGAATTGATTTAATTTATTATTAATTATCTGTTTCTGGTTTTTTGAAAAGATGATCGAAATTCATTTTAGCCCTATTAACGTGATACTTCTCGTATAAATTCATTAGTCTTTCAAAAGATAATTTATCTAAATCCTCATCATCCTTATGTCTTTTAACTAACATTTTATAGTCGTCAAGCTCTTTCTTCTCAAATTTCTTTTCATACTTTTTAAGAATTTCGAAATATCTCTTTTGATCGAAAAAAGTCATTTGTGTTATTCTCTGAAAATATATATCCCAAAAGTTAATTAATTTTTGTTATAATATATAGTATAAAAAAAGGGAATATCAATGCAGTTATACAAAAGCTACAAACCGATTGTTTCTATCGTCTTACCAACTTACAATAGAGGCAAATTAATCGAGAGACCGATTGACTCAGTTCTTAAACAAACTTTTGAAAATTGGGAGCTAATTATCGTTGATGACGGGAGCGATGATGATACATATTCATTGGTTAATCGATATCTTATGAAAAACGAGAAGATACGTTACTTAAAGCAAACGAACCGTAAGCCACCTTTAGCTTTTAATACCGGTATACAAGCCTCAATCGGCGAATATGTTACTTTTATCGGAAGCGATGATGAATATAAATCAAATCATTTGGAAACTCGCTTAAATTATTTTAAAGAAGATAAATCATTAGATTTTGTTCATGGCGGATTGGAAGTAATCGGACGACCCTTCGTAAAAGATAAAAATGATCTTAGCCGTGAGATTGCAATTTCTGATTGCGTCGCAGGGGGAACTTTCTTCGGGAAAAGAGAATTATTTTTAAGTCTGGGCGGATTTCAAGATATAAAATATAGCGATGATTCAGATTTTTATGAAAGATTACTCAAAACCGATTATAAGATTAAGAAAGTTGATGACCCAACTTATATCTATTATAGAGATACAGAGGATAGTATCTGTAATACAATAACATAATGTTAGATTGTATATTTCTCTAATATATCCTGTGGGATTCTGACCGGTTTGCCTGACTCGATTGATACTAAGGAAAAATTTGCTTTACCTTCGGCTGCAATTTTCTTAGTGTCTTTTCTTATTATCCAATAATTAATTCTTACTTGTGCTCCACTGATCTCTAAAATTTGAGTTTGGATAATTACATGGTCGCCCAAAAAGAGCGACCGTTTATAATCTATTGAAATTGAAGTAGCAACCCAAGTATAACCACGCTTTAAGAATTCATCCATTGGTAATTTATAATCTTTTGCCATCTGATCGAATCGAGCGAATAAAAGGTAATCAAGATATTTAGTCATATGAACATGATTATTCATATCAATATCGTCAGGGCGTACTAATAATTCTGATTCAAATTTTGAATAAAGCTTTTCTTTATTTGTCATCTATTCTTTATTAAGTTTTGTGTATAGGAAATAGAAAGCCGCTGTTAATAAAACTATAGAAATCACTTGAGCTATTATAGGTGTAGAAATAAGCTCACCATTTATCCAGCCCATATTCAGAAACAATCCCTTTGCAGAATAATAAAATGCTTTACTTATTAAAATACTTCCGAAAGCGGCAAAAAGAATATTCTTCATTACTTTTGCCAAAATGAAAAAAGCAAATATATTTATTGCAAGTTCACTTGCAATGAGTATCGATTTTAGTAGATAGGGGTGCGATGATACTACTAGCGAAATAAATGGAAGAAGTAAAGCTAAGACAATAGAATTATTTCGATTTGTATATAAAATTGATAAAAGTACAATAATTCGCATCGGCTCTGCATAATAAAGAGGAACAGAGAACATGTGAGAAATTGAAGGTACTAATAAAAATAGACCCACCATGAGAAAATCAATGACAGCAAATCTAGCTAAATTAAATTTTCTGTCAATTATTAATGAATTTTGCATATAAATCTCCGATATTTCTTGAATGCAATATAATATATTAATATCTTATTTAAAATAAATTTTCAATATTGGTGCAAATATGAAAAGAAGAGACTTTATAAGCAAGGGAATTGTTGGCGGAATCGCTGCAGGTTCACTTTTATCGATACCCGGATTTTATTCTAAAGCAATTGCAAGACCTTCGGGGGTGCAAAAAACTGATTACGATTTGGTGGCAATTAAAAATGGTGAACCGGAAGTTATGTTCGATGCTGCTATTAAAGAGCTCGGGGGAATTGGAAAATTCGTTAAAAAAGGGCAATCTGTTGTTATAAAGCCGAATATAGGATGGGACGTAGTTCCCGAAAAGGCTGCTAATACTAATCCTAAATTAATAAAGAGAATTATTGAACATTGTTTTAATGCTGGTGCTAAAGATGTTTATGTTTTTGATCACACTTGCGATGATTGGAAAAGATGTTATTCATCGTCCGAAATAGAGAAATATGCAAAAGATGCAGGAGCAAAAGTCGTACCCGGTAATACAGAATCCTATTATCAGGAAGTAGCAATACCGAAAGGTAAATCGCTTAAGAAAGATAAGGTTCATGAATTAATTCTAAGTTCGGATGTTTTTATAAATGTACCTGTTCTAAAGAGTCACGGCTCTGCTCGTCTAACCATGTCAATGAAAAATCTAATGGGAATTGTTTGGGATAGAGGCTATTGGCATAGAAATGATTTACATCAATGTATTGCTGATTTTCCAACGTTCCGAAAACCTGACTTAAACATAATTGATGCTTATGCGGTAATGAAACAGAATGGTCCTCGTGGTGTTTCGCTTGCAGATGTTGTTGTAATGAAATCACAAATTATATCTACTGATATCGTGGCAGCTGATGCTGCAGGAGCAAAATTATTTGGTCTCGAACCGACAGATATTCTTCATATTAAATATGCTTCTCAATTAGGATTAGGGAATATCGATTTAACTAAACTCAATATTAAGAGACTTGTCGTATAAAAATTGAAAAAGTTAAATTCTCTAAAAATATTTCGGATAATTCTTTCGGTAGTTTTTTTCGTGCCAATACTAATTGCATTTCTCGATCTGGCTGATCTTGTGCCGCATGATATGAAATTGGTGTTTACCAACATTCAATTTATTCCTGCGTTCTTGAATTTTGTTCAGAATCCTATTACAGCTTCTGTAATATTTTTATCATTGATCGGAATTACTTTTTTATTCGGTCGTATTTATTGCTCTAGTATCTGTCCTCTCGGTATCTTACAAGATATTGTTTATTATTTCGTTCTCAAGATCAATAAGCGAAAAAGATTTCTTTACGAAGACCCCAAAAATATTTTTAGATATTCTATTCTTATTGTTTCAGTAGTGCTTTTTTTCGCGGGTAGTATTCTTTTACTAAATCTCTTAGACCCATACAGCTTATTTGGGAAGATAAGTGCAAATTTATTGCGCCCTGTGGCGATGATTATAAATAATGGTGCTGCGTCAGTATTAACTTCATTCGATATTTATATGCTTTATCCTGTTGATATATTCTTTCATCTACCTGTATTTCTTTTCTCACTTTCTATGCTTGCTTTTATCATTTGGCTCGTTACAAAAAAGGGAAGATTATATTGTAATATGATTTGCCCTGTTGGCACTTTTCTTGGGTTAATTTCACGCTTCTCGATTTTCAAAATTAGAATTGTAGAAGATGACTGTACAAGTTGTAAAGTTTGCGAGAAAAAATGCAGAGCGATGTGCATCGATAGTAAAGGGCAATTAATTGATTATTCAAGATGTGTAGATTGTTTTGATTGTATTTCTGCTTGTTCTTCTAAAGCAATTATTTTTTCAGCAGGGAATCCGTTTGCTAAAGAGACCGTTGCTAAAACTGATAGTAATGAAATGAAAAGCTCAGAATCTTCTAGTGTTGCAGTAGATATTTCTAAACGCGATTTCGTAAAAACAGTAATCGCGAGTTTTACGATTCCGTCATTGATTCTAAGAGCAGGTGAAACTCCGAAAGTTTATAAAAATTCTACCATTGCGGAAGATAAAAATTATTTAGTAACACCTCCCGGTTCGAGAAGTATAGAACATTTCAATGATTATTGTACTGCATGCAATCTTTGTGTTACAGCTTGTCCGACTAAAGTTTTACAGCCTACTTTTATTGAATATGGAATTTTTAATGTATTTCAACCAAAGATGGATTATCATAAAGGGTTCTGTAATTTTGAATGCAAAATTTGCAGCGATATCTGTCCGACTGATGCTATAATAAAAATTAATTCACTTAATGAAAAGAAATTAGTACAAGTTGGCATAGCGCATTTTATTAGAGAAAATTGTGTAGTAATTACGCAAGGAACAGATTGCGGAGCATGTAATGAACATTGCCCAACAAAGGCAGTGAAGATGGTTCCTGAAGATAAATTATTAGTGCCAAAAATGGAAGAAGATTTATGCATCGGGTGCGGTGCTTGCGAACATGCCTGCCCAACAAAACCTTATAAAGCAATATATGTAGATGGAAATCCTTTCCATAAAGTTGCAAAAAAACCGGTTGTTGAAAAACAGAAAGTAATTGATACTACCGAAGATTTTCCATTCTAATTAACCAACTTAATATGTTAGGGAACTTATTCCTGTAATTAATGGTATTATTTTTTGAAAATACTTGCGATAAATATTCGTAAATTAATTTTCTTATTTGTAAAAATTAATTAATTGTTTCATAAATCATGCAGATCAGCAGGAGTTGCAATGAAATTCTTTAAAATATTTGTTGTTATTTTACTAATGACAATCACATTAAATGCTCAAACAAAAAAGGAACAAAAAATGAAGTTAGTTTCAGAACAAGATAGTATTAGTTATAGTATTGGTCAGAGTATCGGTAAAAATCTTTCAGATCCAAGTTTTGATTTAAATTATGAGGCAGTTGTTGAGGGTATTAAAGATGCTATGGTAAACCATACTTCGATTATGGCAGAAGAAGATATGAATAAAGTGATGACCACTTTTAATAATAAAATTATGTCTAAAAGAAATGCAGTAGTAAATGAATTAAAAGAGAAAAATGCAGCACTTAGCCAAGCATTTTTAGAAGCAAATAAACAAAAGGAAGGTGTAACAGTTCTTCCTGACGGTCTTCAGTATAAAGTGATTACTACTGGTACCGGTGTCTCTCCTCTTGCAACCGATAAAGTAAAAGTACACTATAAAGGAACATTAATTACAGGTGAAGAATTTGATAGCTCATATAAAAGAGGCGAACCAACTGAATTTGGTGTAAACCAAGTAATTAAAGGATGGACAGAAGCTCTTCAATTAATGAAAGTGGGCGATAAATGGGAATTATTTATTCCTGCTGAATTAGCTTATGGCGAAAACGGTGCCGGTCAAATGATTGGACCAAACTCAGCATTAGTTTTTGAAGTAGAATTATTAGAGATAGTAAAATAATTATTATTAATTCCTCCCCTGACTGATAGGTAAGGGGAGGAGTTTAATTGTGATTATATTTTAACCTTCACAACAATTTTTCTTACATCAGTTTTTTCGTCTGCATCAATTCCAGGCATATGAGAATCGCCCGGAAAAACCATCACAAAATAACCCGCTGTTAATTCAAGGAAATTTCCTCTTCCTTCAAAAAACATTATATCATTTTCAACTGAATATTCGGCTGTCACAGCAGTCATCTCTTTTAAATTAGAAAATCCAAATTTTTCTTTTCCCTTTAGAATCAATTGAATATCGAGATAATTTTTATGAGCTTCCCATCGTCCATTCAATAAATCCTTTGATTTATATTCACTTACTAATGCAAAAGAATTTTCTCCATCGATTTCATGCTTGCCAATTTCTAAAGCAAAAAGATCTTTTTTACGTAAAAAATCAAATGCCTTTTCAAGGTTCGGATTAATCGCTAAATAAAGATCGCTATTATTAATTAAGTCGTAAATCATATTATCCTCTTAGTTTGCGTAAAAATTAATTGATGATGGATATTTTTTAGAAAAATAAACACGATTATTTACTTTTTGAAAATCTTCTTCATTTGCTTCTCTGACGTTCATAAATTTATTTGGATTCCGATCAAAGAATGGAAAGAAACTGCTTTGTATCTGCACTTTTAATTTATGCCCCGCTTTGAAAGTATGATTAACATCATTCAAATTAATTTTTACAAGTGTAGGTTCATTTGGTTTGAACGGTTCAGGGTTCTCTTTATTGTTCCGGAATTTACCACGCATCATTTCATAGCGGACTAACTGATTGTAATTACCAAACTCAACCGTTACACCTTCGATTTTTTTCGAACTGCTAGTATCTGGATAAACATCAATGATTTTGACTAACCAATCCGAATCTGTTCCTGAAGTCGATACAAATAGGTTTGCTGTAATAGGACCTGCTAATTCTAAATCGTTTCCTAAAATATCAGTTTCAAACTCAACTACATCGGGACGAGTAGATGCAAATCTCTGATCTTCGATCATAAAAGTACGATTATAAAATCCTCTTGAATCTTGGAATGTTGCTGTATAAGGAACAGGATTAGCCGGATCATTAACATATTCTACAAAACCCTTTTTATCTTTAGTTACACCGGATAATTTTGGAAGTAGCTTTTCATTGCCTGCGAAAAACAGAGTATCAACTTTTGTAGTGGCTGGATATTTATCAAATTTATACCACTTATTTTCACCTGTGCGGAATACTGTGGCTTCTGCAATTTTGTTTTCGCCGATTCCTTTTAGATAATAATTAAAAAATGGATAAATAATACTATCGTTATAATAAGCACCTGTTTTGGAATCGAAAGAAATATCACCAAGCTTTTCTCCGTCTCCTCTCGACCAACCGCCATGCACCCAAGGACCCATAATGATTGAACTGTTTGCATTGGGATCATTTTTTTCTATTGTCTTATAAATATTAAGGGGTCCGTACAGATCTTCTGCATCGAACCAGCCGCCCACGATTAAAACTGCAGGTTTAATATTCTTTAGATGTGGTAAAATGTTTCTTGATTGCCAAAATGAATTATAAACTTCATTCTGCATTACCTGATTCCAAAATGGTCTTATATTATTATAATATTTAGCATTTATATTTTTCAATGGTCCGAGATTCATAAAAAATTTATATGCATCAGGGGAATCATAACTAACGCCTCTCTGCCAATCTTGTGAAGGTACAGTCCTTGGAAGATCAAAAGAATTGAAAAAATTAAACGCCATCAGCAAACTGAACGCTCCATTATGATGCATATCATCGCCCACGAACCAATCAGAAATTGGAGCTTGCGGAGAGACTGCTTTCAATGCAGGATGGGCATCAATTGCAGACATAATTGCATAAAATCCGGGATATGAAATGCCCCATATACCAACGTTACCATTATTATTTGCAACGTTCTTTACTAACCAATCGATAGAATCGTAAGTATCTGTATTCTCGTCAATATCGGTTTTATTTTTTTTATTTGGAATGTAGGGACGCATATTTACGTATTCGCCTTCGGACATAAATTTACCTCTAACATCTTGAAAAACAAAAATAAATCCATCCTTATCAAATTGTGAAGATGGACCAAATTGGTTCGGGAATTTGTCTTCCCCATAAGGACCGGCTCGATATGGTGTTCGTTGCATAATCATTGGATATTTCTTAGATTGATCTTTTGGTGAATAAACAGCAGTAAATAATTTTACTCCGTCTCTCATCTCTATCATATATTCTTTTTTAGAATAGTTATCTTTTAAGAATGTGCTACCTTGCGGGTAGCAGGAAGATATAGCAACAACAAAGACAATTAGAAAAACGAGTTTTCTCATTTTACTCCCCCTTATGTTTTAGATAATTTTCTGCTTCATTTAATTTATTTATATCCCCAATATCGAACCAATAATTCTGTGAATGATTGTAGCCGATAATTTTTTTAATTTTTATAACTTCGAGATAAGTAGTAATTAAAGAGAAAACATCACTACAAGGTAAATAATTAAAAATATCAGGGGATAGAATTTGTATTCCACTGAATGCGTACTGCTTTAAATTTCCTTCGATGGGAATAATTTTTTCGCCGGTTTTAATATTCTCCCATCCGCATAGATAAAGCTCTTCATTAAATAGTAGATAACGTGATGAACTTCTTTCTAATATGGCTAAAGTGGCTATTGCACTTTTACTATTATGGTATTCGAGCATATCATTAAAATTAATATCAGTAATAATATCAACATTCTGCACTATGAACGGTTTCTCATCATCAAAGAACGAAGCGACTTTTTTTAGTCCTCCGCCTGTATCTAAAGGGCGATTTACCTCGTGCGAAATCTCAATTCTAATACCAAAATTATTCTTTGCCTTTAAAAAACTAATTATTTGTTCAGCAAAATGATGAACATTGATTATTATCTCTGAAACGTCATTATTTATTAAATGCTGGATTATGCGCTCTAAGTTCACTATTCCATTTACCTTAACTAAAGCTTTTGGAATTTTATCAGTAATAGGTTTTAACCTCGTACCATATCCGGCAGAGAGAATTAGGGCTTTCATTGCGGAAGATTTGTATGAGTTAATTCAGAAGCAAACCCATATTTTTCTAATAAATGTGCTTTAGTTTTCTCTGCGAAATAAACCGAACGATGTTGACCGCCTGTGCAACCAAAATTTATCATCAGGTGATCAAATCCTCTTTCAATATAATTATCAACTGCTTGATCTATAATTGAGAATACGTTTGATTTGAATCGTTCCACTTTTGGATCACTTTCTAAAAAATCAATTACCGGTTGGTCTTTACCACAAAGCATTTTAAATTCTTCTTGTCTCCCCGGATTATAGAGGCATCTGCAATCGAAAACAAATCCGCCTCCATTTTCAGATTCATCTACAGGAATACCTTTCTTATAGGAAAAACTTGTTAATTGTATTTTCAATTTTGTCTCTTTTTTTTCTTTAAATAAAAATTTAGCTACATCTTCTGAATCTTTCATTTTACTTATAACCGATATCAAATAAGAAATCGGATTATCACTCGGAAGTTTTGATATAATAAAATCCAGATTATTAAGCGCATAAGGAATGCTTTTTAAGAAATGTTCCTTCCTTTCAAAATAACCTCTATAACCATAAGCCCCGAATGCCTGAAGTAATCTGATTAAAGCAACATAATAATAATCTGATTTAAATTGTTCATTATCGATGGTCTCATAACTAGCCGCCACAGATAAATAATATTCTAATAAATATGATTTAGTTCCATTTGTTAGATTTGCCTTAGCATCGAATAAAAGTGAAGCAACATCATACTGAAGAGGTCCGCGTCTTCCACCTTGATAATCAATAAAATATAATTCACTATCCTTAACCATTATATTGCGTGATTGAAAATCTCGGAACATAAAATAATCATTCTTTATACTCATGATAATATTAATCAGGGTATTAAAATCATTTTCCAATAATTGTTCGTCAAAAGAAACGTTCACTAATTTCAGGAAATAATACTTAAAATAATTCAAGTCCCATAATATAGATTGATAGTCGAAAGATTCTCTTGGATAACATTTCTCAAAATCGATTTTTTCTGTATCAAGCAATTGGAATTGAATTAATTTATTAAGAGCAATTTTATAATTGCGTAGAATAAATTCCGGCTCGAAATTAGTTTTAACTACCGATGAATAAAGAGTATCGTTCCCTAAATCCTCAATAATATATATAGTTTTATCTTCGCTTATATGAAATAGCTGCGGGACGTTTAACTTATTAAAAAAGAATAATTTTGTAAAATAAAAAAAAGCATCATTCTCTCTTATATCATTATTATAAGCTGCGAGATAATTTTTCTTATCGACATATATACGATAATATCTGCGTGCAGAGGCGGATAATGGGAGCGAAGAAATCTTATCGAATTTTTTACCAAAAAATGCAATGCATTCTTTATTTATTTTTTCTAGTAAATCCGCTATTAATAATTCAGAACCGGTGATAGCCATCTTTCAGCCTCGTCAATTGATAATCCTTTTCTTTTTGCATAGTCTTCCACTTGATCTTTATTTATTTTTCCCGTTGCAATATATTTTGCATCAGGATGAGCAAAGTATAAACCTGAAACAGAAGATGCAGGGAACATAGCAAGACTTTCGGTCAATCTGATTCCTGTCTGGTTCTCAATATCCAAGATACTCCACATAATTAATTTTTCTGTATGATCCGGTTGTGATGGATATCCCGGTGCCGGTCTTATACCCTGATATTTCTCTTCTATCAATTCATCATTACTTAAATTATCTTTTGCATAACCATAAATTTCATTTCGATATTTTGCATGTAATAATTCAGCAAATGCTTCTGCCAATCGATCTGCAATCGCCTTAACCATAATAATATTATAGTCATCATTATCGAGAGTAAACTCCTCAATTAATTTTTCAATTCCAATGCCGGCGGTAACTGCAAAGAAACCGAGATAATCCTTTTTACTTGATTCCTTAGGAGCGATATAATCTGATAAAGCATAATTCGGAACGCTTTCAGGTTTATTCTTCTGCTGTCTGATTGTATGAAAAATCGCTTTTATTTCAGAACGAGATTCATCTGTATATATTTCTATATCATCATCAATCGAATTGGCAGGGAATATTGCAGCCATTCCATTCGCTGTTAATAATTTTTCATTAATTATTCTATCGAGTAAAGTATTCGCATTATCAAATAATTTCTGCGGTTCATCGCCATATTTTTCGTTTTTAAGAATGGCAGGATATTTTCCTTTCAATTCCCATACATGAAAGAATGGAGACCAATCGATATATTTTTCTATCTCTTCCAAAGGATAACTATTGAAATTAAAAACACCAATAGAATTAGGCTTAGGCGGTGAATAATTATCCCAATCGATTACTAATTTATTATTCCGCGCTGCTTCTAAGGATAGATAATCTCTATTAATATTTTTCTTATAATGTTCTTCTCTTAGTTTTTCGTAATCTTCTGCGATTACTTTAGAAAATTCTTTGTTCGTTTTTGCATTTAAGAGATTACTAATTACGCCTACACTCCTTGAAGCATCTAATACGTGAACTGCTGTATTGGAATATTTAGGAGCTATTTTTACTGCAGTATGAACCCGTGAAGTAGTGGCACCTCCAATTAAAAGTGGGATAGTAAAACCTTCGCGCTCCATCTCTTGAGCCACGTGAACCATTTCATCTAATGATGGAGTAATAAGACCGCTTAAACCGATAGCATCAACATTGTTTTCGCGAGCGGCTTCCAATATTTTATTAGAATTAACCATTACACCAAGATCGATAATCTTGAATCCATTACAACTTAAGACTACACCAACAATATTTTTACCTATATCATGAACATCGCCTTTAACTGTTGCAAGTAGAATAGTACCTGCAGAAGTTGTTTTAGAATCTTTATCCAATTCAATAAATGGAGTAATAATGGCGACAGCTTTTTTCATTACTCGTGCGGACTTTACCACTTGCGGAAGAAACATCTTCCCCGCACCAAAAAGATCACCCACTACGCTCATACCCGCCATTAAAGGTCCTTCGATAATTTCGAGCGGCTTAGGATATTTTTTAATTGCCTCATTGATATCAGTGTCGATATATTCGGTAATACCTTTTACTAATGAATGAGAAATTCTTTCTTCGAGAGGAAGAGAACGCCATTCTAATTCCTCAGCTTTTGTTTTTTCGCTCGATAAATTTTGATTAGCATATTCAGTTAGCTTTTCCGTGGCATCATCACATCTATTTAGAATTACATCTTCAACGAGTTTTAATAAATCTTTTTTAATCTCTGCATAAACTGCCAACTGTCCTGCATTAACAATACCCATATCCATACCGGCTTTTACTGCATAATAAAGAAAGGCGGAATGCATTGCTTCGCGCACATCATCATTTCCTCTGAATGAAAATGAAAGGTTGCTCACACCGCCTGAAACCTTTGCATAAGGAAGATTCTTTTTAATCCATTCAGTTGCATTCAGATAATCAAGTGCATAATTATTATGTTCTTCAATACCGGTTGCGATTGCAAAAATATTTGGATCGAATATAATATCCTGTGGAGGGAAATTTAGTTCTTCCGTTAAAATAGTATATGCTCTTTTGCAGATATTTATTTTTCTTTCGTAAGTATCAGCCTGTCCTTTTTCATCAAATGCCATTACAATGACAGCCGCACCATATTTTCTTACTAAAGCGGCGTGTTCTTTAAATTGTTCTTCTCCCTCTTTCATACTAATGGAATTTACAATTCCTTTCCCTTGAAGGCATTTAAGTCCTGCTTCTAATACGCTCCATTTAGATGAATCGAGCATAATCGGTACTCTTGATATATCAGGCTCGGAAGCAATTAAATTAAGGAAGCGAACCATCACTTCTTCCGAATTAATCATTCCTTCATCCATATTTATATCAATTACTTGTGCTCCGTTTTCCACTTGTTCACGTGCAATAGAAAGTGCTTCGTCAAATTGTCCGGTTTTTATTAATCGAGCAAATTTTTTCGATCCGGTTACGTTTGTCCTTTCACCGATATTTACAAAATTCATATCACTTCGGAAAATCAATGGCTCTAAGCCGCTTAGTCTCAATGTGGGAGCTATATAGGGAATTATTCGTGGTGGAAATTTTGCAGGTATCTTTGCAAAGGCTTTTATATGTTCAGGCGTTGTACCACAACATCCGCCGATTATATTAACGAAGCCACTTTCTGCATATTCTTCCAATACCACCTGCATATCGGTAGGGGATTCATCATATCCGCCAAATGCATTTGGAAGTCCCGCATTTGGATAAAGACTAACGAAAACATCGGCAATATTAGAAAGTTCTTCCACATAAGCACGCATCTGCTTAGGACCGAGGGCGCAATTAAGTCCGATGCTTAATAAATTTTTTGTGTGAGCTAATGAAATCCAAAATGCTTCGGTCGTCTGTCCCGAAAGAGTTCTTCCGCTTAAGTCT
>JALNXG010000073.1 GCA_023230485.1 Melioribacteraceae bacterium | reverse complement strand
TACGTTTCACTTCCTTCTTCTTTAGATGAGTTGGCAGATGAAAGAGATTAACAAAATCACAAATATTGATCCGATAGAAAAAAAAGGTACAGAGATTATTAATACTCTTTATTCCACAGCATTTGAGAATTTATCAGAACCAATAATAGTTACTTATAAAAGTAACATTCTAATATGCAATACAGCATTTAGAATATTATTTGGTTACAAATCGGCTGAACAAATAGTCGATCATTCTGTCTTAGATTTTATTGCTCTCACACATCGCGAAAAGCTTTTCGATGTAATTTTCCGTGATCCTAAAATAGAAGAAAATTTTATTGATTTCGAAACGAAAGGGATAAAGAATTGCGGTACGAATTTCGATATTGAATTAAAAGTAAAATACGCCGAACATGAATCCGAGATTTATGAAATAATTTCTATAAAGGACCTTAGCGAAAGAAAATTAGTAAAAGATCAGATCAATAAACTTTCCCGGATAGTTGATCAAAGCTCTTCAATGATAATGATTACTGATCCAAAAGGGATGATAGAGTACACAAATCCTAAATTTTCTGAAGTAACTGGATTCGATTTTGAGGAAGTTTATGGACAGAAGACAAATTTTCTGAAATCCGGTTATCACACTGATGAAGATTACAGAGAGATGTGGGAGCGAGTATCAGAAGGTAAAGATTGGCGCGGCGAATTTAAGAATAAGAGAAAAAATGGGGAGTTTTATTGGGAACACTGTGTTATTACCCCCATTAAAAACGACAATGGCGAGATTCAGCATATACTTGCAATAAAAGACGACATCACGAATAACAAAGAGATGGAGTTTGAACTTAAGCGTGCATTAGATACGGCTGAAGAAGCAAGCAAGCTTAAATCTAACCTACTCTCAAATATGAGTCACGAACTTAGAACACCATTAACCGGCATTATCGGTTTCTCTAGTTTATTAAGAGATGAATTGGTTGAAGAAGATCATATTGAAATAGTCGATAAGATTCTTAAATCGGGAAAACGATTATTAGTAACATTGAACTCAGTATTAAATTTATCCGAAATCGAATCAGGCACATTTCCAATTACTCTAAGCGAATGTAACCTAGCTTCTTTTACTCGTTATCTATTAGTTAATTATGGTAAAAATGCTGCTGAAAAGAATTTAAAATTTAGTTTTGATGTAATTGATGAAGAAATAAATGTATTGATTGATGAAACTTTGTTTAAACAAATTTTAATGCACATTACCGATAATGCTCTTAAGTTTACAAATGAAGGTTCAATAACAATACATATTACTTCAGAACGAGATGAGCTAAATGAACTATATGGTGTAGTAAAGATAGTTGATACCGGAATAGGTATCGATACAAGCGATCAACAAAAAATATTTAGAGAGTTTAGACAGATATCGGAAGGCATTAGAAGAAATTTTGAAGGTAACGGATTAGGTCTTGCAGTTGCTAAGAAGATGGCTCTATTAATGAAAGGTGATATAAAAGTTAAAAGCCAGCTTAATACCGGTTCTGAATTTTCTATCATACTTCCGGGAGTTTCTGCAATTCCAAATTTAACAACAAAAGCATTTCGCTTTAATAGAGAAATAAGTAAAGTAACCGCTCCAAAGAAGGATCGTCCTTTACCTCATATTTTGAGTGTCGAAGATAATCCACTTAATAATGAATTAGTGAATCTCTTCTTACGCAAAGTTTGTACTGTGGATACTGCACTTAATTATGACGAAGCTTTAGAAAAAGTAAATGCAAAAATATACGATACAGTGCTCATTGATATTAATTTGGGAGCGGGACCTACCGGAATTGATTTGGCAAATGAAATAAAGAAAATGGAAGAATATAATAAAATCCCCTTAATTGCATTGACCGGTTATGCACTATTGAATGATGACAAAAAAATAATAGGTGAAGGATTCGACCATTACTTACCTAAACCATATGAAAGAGAAGACCTGATAAACCTCGTACTGAAAGTAATTAATTACTAAGATACCCTAATCACATATAAAATGAGCATTAAGGGTACCTTATAACCCATTTTAACATCATTAAATCCATTAACTGATTTTCTACATAAAAAAGCAGTAAGGATATTCTTACTGCTCATTTTAACAACTTAAAAACTGTCAACTTATTTCAGGACGGGACAATAAGATTAGGGCACTGGTTTTTATAAATATACATAGGTATTTTATGACGAGAGATTTTTTAAAAAGGAAAAGCCGCTTCATTGAAACGGCTTTTTTATTAGATTGGTCTAGAGGGCTTAGGGTTTTAATTTTAAATAAATATTTTTTTTCCTTTGTTAATCCATCTACGGAATTTTAATCGTACAGCGACATATAAAATGCTATTCAAATCGCTCAAGACAGTAGAATTTTCCTTTACTAGGATTTCTCTTGTAACTGCCGCTTCAGAATCACTTATCAAGATTCTTCTAAAGTTATCTTCTTTGATTACACTTATATTCATTTCAATGCCGCTTTTAATATTAAATGGGCAAAATTAATGCCACCTTATTATCGTATAATAAGACGCATAGTTAAGCAGAAAGTGCCCTAACGTGTAAGTGTTACGGGTTAAATTTTAATAAAAACTGAATATAGACAAGTACAACGCTAATTATACTTGCTAATAGAAATGGTTAAAACATAACTAATGAGTAGTATTAGCCAACTTGTTTGCTGACTTCTATACCTAGCTGTTCCATACGGTAGCGGAGTTTTGAGCGGGATAGACCAAGAATTTTAGCCGCCTGAACCTGATTACCATTTGTTATTTTTAATGTCTTTAGGATAAGTTCTTTTATTACAATATCGATTTTAACGCCTTTTGGCGGGACTTGAAGCATAAAATGCTCACCCGAAACATCATCAACACTTTTGCTATCGAGCAAGAATCCGAAATGATGTTCTTTGATTGTACTTTCTTCGCAAAGGAGAACCACTCGCTCCATTACGTTTCTAAGCTCACGTATATTCCCCTTCCAATAATAATTCTTTACTAATTCCAATGCCGCGGGCTCGAATCCAGTAATTGTTTTCGTGAATTTCTTGGAATATTCATTTAGAAATGAATATGCGATATAAGCAATATCATCTTTGCGTTCACGAATTGGAGGTATATTTATTTTGGCTACGTTTAAGCGATAGTATAAATCTTGTCTAAAACGCCCTTCGTTAGATTCTTCTTCGAGATTTCTATTTGTTGCGGCTAGTATTCTTACGTTTACACTTATTTCTTTTTCACCGCCGAGACGATAGAATTTTCGCTCTTGTAATACTCTTAGAAGTTTTACCTGCATATCGAGACCAAGCTCGCCGATTTCATCCAATAGAAGTGTGCCGCCGTTTGCAAGTTCAAACTTACCGAGTTTTGTTTTTTGAGCCGCACCTGTGAATGCACCTTTCTCGTGTCCGAAAAGTTCGCTTTCAGCAAGGTCTCGCGGGATTGTGGCGCAGTTTATTGTAATAAAAGGAGCATTTTTTCTTGGACTATGCTGATGAATAAATTTAGCAAATTCTTCTTTTCCGGTTCCAGTTTCACCTTCGAGAAGAATTGTGGTATCACCACTCATTGCGAGTTTTTCTACTGCATTTATTAGCTTCTGAATCTTTGTCGAGATTCCAAAAAATTCTTTTGTTAATTCGTTTCCTACGAGAATTAGATTTAATCGGCTAACTTCATTACGAAGACGAATATTTTCTGTGGCTTTAGTAAGAATTAATGATAGTTGTTCTATATCTATTGGCTTTAGGAGAAAATCAAATGCACCTGCTTTAATTGACGTTACAGCAATTTTCACGTCAGCATATCCTGTAATCATTACTACTGGGATATCGGGATTTAATTTTTTAATAAGTCTGAGTATATCAATTCCGTTATGTGTAGTAAGATAGATATCTAATAGAACCACCTCAGGTTGGAACTCATTTACAACTTTTTGAGTTTCTCCGGCATCAAGGCAGGTTAGTACTTCATAATTTAATTTAACTAAAACTTTTTTTAATGAAGAAGCAACTAAATCATCATCATCTATAATCAATATCTTGTATTGCATTCTGTATCCACTTAATTAGATTTATTAAAATTAATAAAAAATTTTGAACCTTGACCGACTTTGGAATCGAATCCAAATTCAGCACCGACTTCATCAAGCAATCTTTTACAAACGGTCAAGCCGATTCCACTTCCAGTTTGTTTGCTTGTAAAAAAGCCGTCTAATATTTTTTGTCTATCACATTCTTTAATTCCACATCCAAAATCTTCTACTTCCCAATGAAGAGATATAGTACCATTTTGAGAAAGATTCGATGTTCTAATAAATATTTTACTTTTTTCTACTGAAGCTTCAATCGCATTATTTATAAGATTCAAAAATACTTGAAGAATCTTATTTTCATTTAGGAATATATGCGGAAGTTCCTTTTCTAATTCAGTTACAAATACAATATTTTTTTTATCAGCATTGACATGCAGGATATCAATTGATCGAGAAGTTATATCATTAATATCGGTAACCTTAGCCGGCTCCATTGATTTACGAGTAAAATCCAATAAATCAGAAATAATATAATTCACTCTATCAAAAGCTTCGAGAGATGATGCTATTGAATCTGACATCTCTTCGGATAAATCACTCTCATACATTTTCATATAATCGAGATTTAATTTGATTGCTGTAAGTGGATTTCTAATTTCATGAAGAAGTCCAGCTGTAAGCTTTCCTAATAAAATCAACTTATTATTTTGAACAAAATCTTCCATTTCTTAAATAGGTCTCTAAATTTATAATCATGTAGTTTATGTATATAAAGCTACTACTTTTATTTAAACATTTTATATTCTTTTAAGTCTTTATTGGAAGCCGGAAAAAGCGAAATAGCCGCTCCGCCACCATTGGCTAATTTAATTTTTGCTATAGATTTTGCATCAACCACATATTTTTCAATTTTATAAGACATTGGATTATTTTCCCAGTCCGCATTATCGGAATCCATATAGATAGAAGCAAGAAATTTTTTATCTTTTTCAAGGAAATTGAAATTAATTTCGGCGGTTCTGGCATTTTCATCAGTGATAGCACCTATAAACCAATCTTCCTTACCTTTTGCTTTGCGAGCAATCGTTAAATAATCGCCCGGTTCAGCTTCTAATATTTTGGTATCATCCCAATCTACAGCAACATCTTTTATGAATTGAAAAGCATCAGCATATTTTTCATAATTTTCAGGATAATCAGCCGCCATTTGAATCGGGCTATACATCGTTATATAAAGAGCTAATTGTTTTGTTAAAGTTGTATGTACTTGAAAAGTTTTTTCAGGAAAATAATGACTCATTTTAACTTCAAAGATACCCGGAGTATAATCCATTGGTCCACCCATCAATCGAGTAAAAGGAAGAATTGTTTCATGCTCCGGTTTATTACCAATAGACCAAGCATTGAATTCATTTCCTCTTGCGGCTTCGCATGCTAACCAATTTGGATAAGTGCGATGAAGTCCGGTCGGTCTTACAGGCTCATGAGCATCAAGCATGATTTTATATTCAGCAGTTTTTTTAGCAACTCTTACATAATGATTGACCATCCATTGACCATCATGATACTCACCACGTGGAATAATTCTTCCGACATAACCAGTCTTTAGGGCATTATAACCATATTTATTCATTAGTTCATAAGCATCTTCCATTCTTCTTTCGTAATTAGTAACTGAGCCGGAAGTTTCATGATGCATAATTAATTGAACTTTTTTTTCTTTAGCATAACTCGCGACTTCTTCCAAATTAAAATCGGGATAAGGAGTAACGAAATCGAAAACCTCTTCTTTCCAAGCACCAAACCAATCTTCCCAACCGACATTCCAACCTTCGATAAGCAAGCCTTCGATACCATTTTTAGAAGCGAACTCGATATACTCTTTTGCTCGTTCGGTAGTTGCCCCATGTCTTCCATTTGGAGTTACACTCGACCAATTGAATCCCTCTAACTTAATATTAGGATGATCGCCATAGTTCCATGTATGTGTGCCTGTATGCATTTCCCACCAGATACCCATAAATTTCATCGGTTTAATCCAGCTTACATCTTCGTAATTAGTCGGCTCGTTAAGATTAAGAATTAATTTTGATGCAAGTATTTCGGTTGCTTTATCACTTACAATAACTGTCCGCCAAGGTGAAGTACAAGGAGTTTGAAGATAAGCTTTATTACCGACTGGATCTGGAACTAAATGAGAAGTGAGCTTAAAATTTTCTTTATTAATCATAAGATTCATTGCAGGATAATCGACTAATGCGGCTTCATGTATATTAATATAAAGACCGCTATCCGTCTTCATCATCAAAGGAGTCTGAACTAAATTAGGAGAAACAAAATGACGGGTACTTACTTCAATCATCTCTTTGGAAATAGAGGCGTCCACTTCAGTCATTTTTGATGTGGTGTAATAATATTCATTAGTATCATAATCGCCGGGGATCCAAAATGTTTTATGATCGCCGGCTAAGGCAAATTCTGTAACTTCATCACTAAGAATAAAATATGAAAGTGTTGGCTGATTTGGAAATTCATATCTGAATCCAAGTCCATCATCAAACAAACGGAGACGGATAATTAAAGTTCTATTAGAATGTTCTTTCTGTATTAATGTAACAGCAAGTTCATTATAATTATTTCTAACCGATTTTACTTCTCCCCAAACGGGGGTCCAAGAATTATCAACAGGTTTTGTTTCGCTTTTATCGATTTCAAAATGGGAGGACATATCGCCACCCTCTTTAAGTATTAGACCAAGAGCACTCTCTTTAATTACATCTTTATTTTTATAAGTGAGGTGATAATTAGGAGCTCCATTAGAATTAAGATTGAAAATTAATTCCAAATTACCATTTGGGGAATTGATTGTCTGTGGATTTGTTTGTGCGTTTATCATAGCCGAAAACATAATAAATAATATTATATAATTAAAAAATTTCATTTTCTTTCCTGATTGAATAGTTTAAAAATACGAATAAGTCTTGATACTTTAAAAAAGAAGTTTGATTAATCGGAATGGGATTATAATTCGATTACGTTTACTAATTTTCCATCTTCTTTAAGTCGATTTATTATAAGAGGGATAATCCTTTGACGAGTAAGTATGCCGCTTTGAACGAAACTAATATCATCGCTAGCCGGATTAACCGACTTACCAAGAAAGATATTAATTTTATCGGCACCATTAAGCATTGAGTAAAGTTCAGTAACAGGGCTATTTTTTTCAAACTTAGAAAAATTTTCGTCCCATACGTTATAGAGTTGATTAAGAGTAATAGCACCTTCAGTAACTAAATCAATCCCTTCGATTGAATAATCGGGAGGAGCGATCATACTATTAAAACTTGGGTTAATCTCAAATTCTTTATTAAGCACTTTTGCCGTAATCTTAGCTGTAGTAGCACCGCACACAATTTTAAGACCATCATTAGCAAGAAATCTGGAGACTAAATTAAAATCATCATCTTGATTAGCAGGCGGACCGCTAAAAAGATTTACTACACGACCTTTCCGACAATGTACGAAAGAGACAGTCAAATCATCTCCCGGTTCATTATGCCAATAGCGGAGAGCTTCATCAATTATTAACTTAGGAAGTTCGGTAGTTCTTGCACCATTCTTAAGAGCATCATTAACAAATTTATTTACATTCTCACTTCCCCAGCCATAAGGAAGACCTTTTCCAAGTCCGGCTTGAGTGATACCATCGCTCATTAATAAAAGACCTTCGCCGATAGCAAGCGAGCAATTCCATTCGCTTACAATACCATCTCCAAATTGGTGAGTCATTCCTTTCATTAATGCTGAATATCTTTTTGCAACGAATATTGGTTCAGGCATATCATAAGTAAAAACGGAAGCAACTCCATCATTTAGAATTCTGATAGAAGAAAAAAAAGCGCAAGGAAGGTCTTTGGCTCGTGCATCTTCCATTGTTTTAATTACAGAACCGAAAGTCTGCCTAAGTGTAAATCCCGAAGCAATCATTTCTTTCATTCTTGATACTGTCATTGTAGCCGCGAGATTAGCTTTAAGACCGGAGCCAACACCATCGCAGAGGAAATGAATAGTAGATGTATTATCTCTATAATTTCCGGTAACGTCTCCATTGGGTTTATTGATTTTTTTGGAAACCTGTTCAGTAATTATTTCTGTGTGGATGTATCCCATTTCCAACTATTCTTTTTGCCGGCGTTTTTATATTTCTCATCGTCGGTAAGTTTAACAAGATTCTCCACAAGCTCTTCACCTTTAGCGGTGCTTTCACCGAGAAGTTTCGCAAGCTGCTGCGCCATAGTAATTTGATGCTCTAAAAGTTCCTCCGCCTGCATGATTGTTTTTTTACGAAGTGAATCCAATTTTTCTACATCTGCAAGATTTTTAGTGATATCCACAAATATTCCTACGATCTGTTCTTCATCCTTTAGCTTATAGATTATCTGGCGGCAGACTAAATTATAATTTGTATGAGTAGTATTGATTTCGATCTTCTCTTCATCACTTTCCCTTAACTTAATAAATGGTTCGGGGTCCATTAAGTAAGAGATTCTTTTATTGATAACAGAATTATTACACATAAAGAATTTTTTGAACGCGGGATTCATGTGAATAATTTCTAATTCTTTATTAAGAACAACAATACCATTTGGCGATGTATCAATTACTTTATCTGTTCTCTGCTCTGCAAGACGCTTCATAAATGGAATACACGATTCAATCTCTACCATTCCATTCAGGATTGCCTTTGCATTTTCTAGGCAGGAATCGTATCCGCATGCCTGGCAATTTAATTGATCTTCGGGATTTGCTTTGCCAGTCTGCTCAAAAATTTGACGTATCTGTTCATCGGAATAGTCCCGGTTGATTATAGCTAAATTATTATTAAACGATGTCTTTAGATTAACAACTTGTTCGGGTATAAATTCAGAAGTATCTAACTTATTCTTAGCATAATTAATCACACTTTCCTTACGAGAGAAAGTAAATTTAGTATTAGGAAGTCCGGGACCATTAATACATCCCGATGAACAAACAAGGGGTTCAACAAAAATCTTATCCTTTGTAAATTGAAATGAACGAATGGCATCATCAATTCTTTCAAAACCGCTTACTGAATAAACAGATAAATTAAGATTATCGGTTTCTAATTCTGCAGTCTTAGCCATTCCACCCGAGAGTGCATAAAGGCGAGCATCTTTGGAGGCAGCTTCATCAAAATCTCCCGGCTCTAAAAGTCGGAAATCTATCTTTTCTTCTTCGATCCATTCGAGTAGTTCGGTGAATGTAAGAACAGTATCAACGAAACCTTTATATTCTTCTCTTTCTGCTTCATGTTTTTTGGCAAGACAAGGACCAACAAAAACTACTTTTGTATCTTTTCCAAGTTTCGATTTTAATCTTTTTGCATGTGCTATCATTGGAGAAACAATAGGCACTAAATCTTTTACTAATTCGGGATTATATTTTTCTATATACTGAACGAACGATGGACAAGAAGTGCCAATACAAAGACCGTTTTTATTTTCAGCAAATACTTTAGAAGTTTCTTTTGCTACAAAATAAGCGGCTTCGGCAGTTTCAGCGATATAAGAAAAACCAAGCTTCCTTAATAAAGTCGGGATTCTTTCCACCTCCCAAGCTTCAAATATTGCAGGGAAAGAAGGAGCAAGGGATACGGCTATATTCTCTCCTTCTCTTATATAAAACTTAACTCTATCGATATCACGGCGAAACTGTTTAGCTTCCTGCGGGCACTCTTTAATGCAAGTGCCGCAGAGAATACATTTTTCAATTTCGACATAAGCCTGCCCATCCCTCATGCTGATAGCATCAACAGGACAGTTTCTGAGACAGCGATAACAATCTTTACACCGTGCCTTATTTGTATATAATATTTGACCCTGTTTCATTATATGTTATTTACGATTTCTTTAATTCCATTCTCGCTGTTTCCAATTTAGTATTTAGAACATCAATTGCTTTTTCTAAAGTACATTGAGGAATATGTTCCCCTGCAATCATAACGTTAGGTCCTTCACTGCATTTCTCCATACAGAATGTTGCATCCAGATCGACACAGTTTTTAAGATTCTTATCTTCAAGATGCTTAAGAAGGCCTGCCATTAATTTTTGCGACTTTTTCAAATAACAATTAGTGCCCACACAAACCTTTATTTCTATCTTTTGGGAATCGATTCCATCAATTAAGCTCAATTCAGAATCAAAAACACGTTTCCGGTTGTGATACGTAGTATGTAGCAAATTGTGTGCCTTACTACTTCCCGGCTCCAAAAGTAGGTTTTTATACAATTCTTGGATATATGGATTATCCTGCGATTTATGTAACTGCAAAGTTTTATCATTATCGAAAAGACCTTTAGTTCTTTCATTCTTAGCCCTTTCATCAAAAATGTATGGTTGACCTGCTCCACCGATACAACCGCCCGGACATGCCATTACTTCTACTAAATCATAATGAGCTTCACCGGATTTTATCTTAATCATCAATTCTTTTGCGTTTTTAAGTCCGCTTACAATTGCCATATTTACGGTCACACCATTGAGTTGAATGCTTGCTTCTCGAATTGATTCAGTTCCTCTAATATCTGAAAACTCAACATGATTGAGGCGTACGCCATTAATTTTTTCGTAAGCATATCTAAGAACTGCTTCTGAAACGCCACCACTATTGCCGAAAATTACTCCCGCACCGGTTTTGAATCCCATAGGTAAATCGAGTGATTCAGGTGTTAAGTTTTCAAAATCAATTCCCGCTTGCTTAATCATTGCCGCTAATTCTTGAGTAGTAATTACATAATCAACTTCTTTTTCTTTACCATTAGTAAATTCGTCTCTATTTGCCTCCACTTTTTTAGCTGTACATGGCATAATTGAAACTACTACGAGGTCTTCCCTTTTTACATTCAACTGTTCAGGGAGAATCTCTTTAGCCACAGAGCCAAACATCTGTTGAGGCGATTTGCATGAAGATAAATTAGGAAGACATTCAGGGAAATATTGTTCGGCATATTTTACCCAGCCCGGACAGCATGAAGTAAAGAGAGGGAGTTTCTCGCCGGTTGATTTCCTATTTATAAATTCATTTGTTTCTTCAATTACAGTTAGATCCGCAGCGAAAGATGTATCAAACACTTTATCGAAACCAATCATTTTAAGTGCTGCTGAAATCTGACCAATTAATAAAGTGCCCGGTTTCATTCCGAATAATTCTCCGATTGCAACTCTTACGGCAGGGGCAATCTGTGCAACAACCGTTTTATTTGGATTATCAATTTCCTTCCATACTTCACTTGTTTGGAATTTAGGAGTAATTGCACCGGTAGGACATACTCTAGCGCACTGTCCGCAATCAACGCATTCGACTTTTGCTAAATCTTTTCCGAATGCCGGACTAACGGATACTTTAGAACCACGATGAATAAAATCGATAGCGCCAATTCCTTGAATTTCATAACATGCTCTTACGCAATCACCGCACAGAATACACTTATTATTATCCCTAACTAAAGCGTCAGATGACCAATCGATCGGTTTTACTTCTTCAGTCATTTTAAAGCGAACTTTATCCACGCCTAATTTATTAGCTAAATCTTGCAGTTTACAGCTTGCGCTTTTCACGCATGTAGTACAACTTTTATCATGATTAGCAAGCAGAAGTTCGAGAGCAATTTTTCTGATATCACGTACTTCTTTAGTGTGTGTTTTTACTTTAAGTCCGGCTTCGGGTTTGATTGTACATGAAGTAACAATTCCTCTTCCTTCGATATCGACAACGCACATTCTGCACGCACCATAAGTACTTAATTCCGAATGGTAACAGAATGTGGGTATTTCAATATTAGCACATCGTATTACTTCGAGAAGATTTCTTTCATCATTAAATTCTACTTCTCTTCCATTTATATTAATTGTATTCTTTTTCATAATTAAGCTCCGATAGTAACTGCATTTAATCTGCATGCTTCATAACAAGCCATGCATTTAATGCAAAGTGATTCATCAATAACGTGTGCTTCTTTCCTATTACCCGATATAGCCCCGGTAGGACATTTTTTAATACATACTCCGCAACCCTTACATTTTTCCGGATCAATAGTAGGAGTAAGTAATGCTTTACATCTTCTTGTTGGACAGCGCTTATGCTGAATATGTGCGAGATACTCTTCTCTAAAAGAAGCTAATGTAGAGATTACCGGATTAGGTGCCGTTTTACCAAGTCCGCATAGTGAACCAAGTTTTACTGCTCTTGCAAGGTCTTCTAATAATGGAAGAGTTGTTTCATCAGCTCTACCTTCAACAATATCATCTAATAAAGCAAGCATCTGCTTGGTCCCTTCGCGGCAGAGAACACATTTACCGCAAGATTCATTTTGAGTGAATTGCATAAAATAACGTGCAATCGAAACCATACAAGTGTGCTTATTCATTACAACTAAACCACCAGAACCGATCATTGCCCCGATACCCGTAACATTATCAAAATCTAATTGGAGATCGAGATGTTCTTCGGTAAGGCAGCCACCCGAAGGTCCACCGATCTGAACTGCTTTGAATCCTTCATTCGAAAGAGAACCATCCTCATTAATTACACCACCCCCGATATTATAAACTATCTCTCTTAGTGTAGTACCGAATGGAACTTCAATTAATCCGGTATTAGCAACGTGTCCTGTTAAAGCAAAAGTTTTTGTGCCGGGAGATTTTTTTGTTCCTCTATTAGAAAATTCAACTGCCCCCAGACGTAATATTAATGGTATCGTACTAAGTGTTTCTACGTTATTAATTACAGTCGGCTTCCCAAATAAACCAGATTGAGATGGGAATGGAGGTTTTGGATTTGGCATACCTCTTTCTCCCTGAATCGATGACATTAAAGCAGTTTCTTCACCGCATACAAATGCACCGGCACCTTCCATAATGGTAATGTTAAAATTAAGACCTGAACCGAAAATATTCTCACCTAATAGGCCCAAATCTTCAGCTCTTTTAACGGCAGAGAAAAGTCTACGGACAGCCAATGGATATTCCATTCTCACATAGATATAACCTTCATCTGCGCCAATAGCACGTGCAGCAATCATCATTCCTTCAATTACTGAATGAGGATTACCTTCCATAATACTACGATCCATAAACGCACCGGGATCTCCTTCATCACCATTACAGATTATATATTTTTTATTTGAAGTTTCTTTAAGAGCTAATTCCCATTTTTTACCGGTAGGAAAACCTCCACCGCCTCTTCCTCTAAGTCCACTAAAAAACAGTTCATCACATACATCTTTTGGAGACATATCCAGATAGGCTTTTCTTGCACCTTCATATCCGCCTAAAGAGATATACTCATTCACGTCATCCGGATTAATTTTACCGCATTTTTTTAATACGAATCTGCTCTGCTGATTATAAAAAGGAATTTCCTTTATCCCTTTACATTTATTGCCATTGCGTGGATCAGTATAAACCAAATCAGTGATTACTTTATTATCGATTAACGTTTCTTTTATAATTCGTTCAACGTCTTCGATTTTTACTTTTACGTACATAATAGCATCGGGTTCAATAGTAACGAGCGGTCCCATTTGGCAGAAACCTTGGCATCCGCTTCCTGAAAGTAAAACGTTATCTTTCTTCTCGTCTTTTTCTTCTTTTAGTTCAAGAGATATTAAATGTTTAATACCATTTTCTTCCAAAAGTTTTTCAAATTGAGCAAAGATTTTAAGTGAGCCATTTGCTACACATCCTGTACCCGCGCAAATTATTATTCTTCTTTTTATTAGACTGTAGTGCTCTATATAATCAGATTTTATTTTATCAAGATTAATTAGTTGCGGTTTCATAAACATCCTCCTTAATAATCGCATCGATGGCAGCAACTGCTTTATCAGGTGTCATCAGGGAATGGACTTCTTCATTTATTACAACAACTGGTGCGAGTCCGCAGGCACCTAAACAGGAGACCATTTCTAAAGTAAACATCATATCATCTGTAGTGTGTTTTGTTTCTGAAAGACCTAATTTTTTATGGATTGCATCTACAATTGGCAAGGAATTTCTTACGTGGCATGCAGTTCCATCACATACTTTAATTACATATTTCCCTTTTGGCTCAAGAGCAAAATGAGAATAGAAAGTAGCAACCCCATAAACCTTGGCAGGGGAAATGCCTAATGAGGTTGCCACAAAAGTCAAAATTTTCTCCGGTAGATATCTATATTCTTCTTGGATTTTTTGAAGTATGGGTATCAAACGGTTAGCATCATAATGGTTGCGTTCTAAGATTTCGCAAACCTTTTCAAATTTTCGAGCCATCACAGCTTCGTTTTCGTTTTTCATTTATTTTCTCCTTTTAAAGACTCTGCAAGTTTATGTGTCAGCACTCCTAAGGAATGTGAAAGTTGAGCATTTTCTACGATTACAAAATCTGGCACTTTAAGATGAATCGGAGCAAAATTCCATATCGCTCTAATTCCACCTTCAATCATCATATCGGCTACATGTTGCGCTTGGTCAATCGGGACTGTTATCACTCCAATATGAACTTTCATTCTAAAAGCCATATCAGAAAGTTTTTCTATCGGGAGGATTGTGATATTATTAATTATTCCTGATACTTTGGATGGTTCGTTTTCAAATGCGGCTATTATGTTTAATCCATGGTCTGAAAATGTTTTATAGCCAAGTAATGCACTACCTAGACTACCTGCACCTACTAAGAACGCATCTGTTTGATTATCCCAATTTAGAGTGTGTTTAATTCCATTAATCAATTCATCGATAGCAAAACCGAGTTTAGGTTTACCTGTTACACCGGTGGCGGCTAAGTCTTTGCGGACTTGAATTGAATCTAAACCAAGTTCATCAGCAATCATATTGCTCGAAACAAACTCTATTTTCTCACTTTTTAGACGTTTTAAGATTTCTATATATCTTGGAAGACGTCTTAAAGTTCTCTCCGAAAGAGCTTTTACCTGTTTTTCTGCTACCATTTCCATAAAACCACCTATCGATATATTTTTATCGATATAAATATATCGATATATAATTATCAAGTCAAGAGAGAAAATAAAAATAAGTTTATGGAAGTACTGGATAAGAAAAAAGATACGGCGCTGGATGAACTTGATAGATAAAACGAGTCCGCCCCTTCCGGGGCGGCACGCAAAAATTCAATAGGAAATCTTTTTTTTATGAGAATTTTTAATGAGATGCCGAGCCAATAATACTCTTATAGTGATGCGAGTTTATAGCACTCGGGCTACTAATGGGACTTTACACCCAATTGTTATCCATTATAAATTATACGAAACTCCTAAATGCAGTAAAGTAGTAGAAAGCGAACTTGTGCTTCCTTCATATTCATGAGCTAAAACGTGAGGTGTAGAACCATCAACTGAATTTTCGAGACCTAACTCAAAAGCTGCATTTATTGTAAGAGGAGCAGAAACTTTATAACTAAGACCTGCTGTAATATGATTTTCTACAATCGCGGGGAAGACAGAGAATATTGTAGATGAAGGGACAGGATTAGCACCATTAGCAAAACCGGCTCTTAATTTTAATTCAGGAGTGGCATTATATTCCACACCAACTTTTATCAAAAGTGAATTTTCCCAATTCATAGGGAAATCTACATTCATTGATGATGAACCGAGCATCTTATTTATATTTGCATTACTTCCATTCGATAATTTCAGAGACATTTTATCGAATGCATCGGCCCAATTAAGATACTCAAAATCAGCAGCTACCATAAAATCATTATTTGTTTTATAGGAGATACCGAAACCGAATGATTGTGGGAAAGCAAGTTCAGCTTCCATGTCGTATGTTGCAGCTGCACCTTTAGTAAGATCGATACCCATCTGAGTAAACTGTCCCATGATGGCACCCTGTGCCTGTTGCTGAGTTGATCCCGGATTCTGCATCATATAACCCATAACTGCTTTACCGAAGCCATCCATTAATTGTGCAGTCATATCCATTTCTGCTTTCCCTTTTTTATAGGTAAGCGAAATTGGTGAAGAATAATTTAATCCGATTGAGAGATTTTCATTCACTTTATAAGCGAAACCGATTTTGCCATTGAAACCTAGAGCTGTAAGATCACTCATTTTTGCATAAGCTGTAACTTCATCATAACCGAATCCACCCATTTGTGGAGGAGCAGAGAACATTTGACCGAAAGTCATTCCCGGCATTGCCATCCCATTCATTATCGAGGTCTTTAATGAATAAGGCATGGAAAATTCGAGAGTTGAATAAACTAGATGAAGAGAAGCACCTACTGAAATATTTTCTGATACTTTATATGCTGCTGTAAGACCACCCTGCATAAGAGCAATCTGTGAATGATATTCTTGAGGAACGAGTTGTCCGGTATTCATATCACGAAATAGATTATGGTTTAATTTGAAATCAGCACCCATACCACCATATGTAAAAAATCCAATTCCCCAAGTGAAATTGCTATCTTCATATTTGTTAACATAGCTTAATGAAGGCATTGGAAAAACATTATCGTCTCCATCAGCGTCATTAATTGAATTTTTGAAATGAACTTTTGGGAACATTAAAGATAGATTCACATCAATAGCAGAACTATTAAGAAAAGAGATTCCCGCCGGATTAGTCATCATTAAATTATTGTTATCGAAAACGCCGATAGATGTGCCACCTCTACCAATAGATTTGGCATTTAAATCAATTAAACGAGTACCGCTCTGAGCATTTGTAATAGTAACAAAGAGAATAAAAATAATTGCAGATTTGAATATGAGTTTCATTGAAACCCTCCAAAATTAATAAATTTTTAGTTAGGATAAAAATGTCTTAATAACCACTTCTAAAAATAATTAATTATCTGCAATTAATGAAATGAAATTAAATTTTATTCTATTTAAGGACGTGATATCAGTTTTGAATGAACAACCTGACGGTCACTTTTCTTGATTGTATAAATCGAATATGGTTCACTTCTATCCCAAGCAATTCCTTGTCCGGTATTGTTTATAGGGACTGTTTCTACAAGTTCAAGAACAGAACCCATTTCGGGGAGTTTAAGTGCATACAATTCGGGATTATCATGCCCGGTACAATAAAGAAGCCCATCGGGACCCCAAGAACCACCGGAATTACTCATAATACCAAATTTTTTAAGAACTTCCTCAGGGAAAACCCAGGACTCAAGCATCTGCCATTGATCATTAAATTGAACTACGGTAGTCCACCTTACATCAGTTTTTGCTTCTTCTTTCCATTTATCATAATGAGCAAAAGCAGCCCACCAAGAATCCTTATATCTATCAATCCAAGTGCAGGAACCCCAACTAATACCTAAGCTCCTTGAATCGAGATGAGTAAGAGTTTTGACATCCCAAATTTCGATGGAGCTTGTCATTGGTATTCCTGGGTAATTGGAATGAGCACAATAAAGTTTCCCTTTGTAAATCAATCCACTATCGAGATGGATTATTTTACCGGTTGAATCTTGCTCCCATCTCTTAATTAATTTACCGGAGATCTTCTCATATTTACCAATTTCTTGAGAGCCAATTACATAAATAAAGTTTTTATCTACTGCTACACCTTGACGAGCTTCAGGCATATCAAAGACTTTGATTTCCTTAAATTCCCTATTGCCATTAATTATAAACCCGGCAGTAAGAAATATTGTGATTACAGAAAGAGAAACAATAATTACTTTTTTCATTTTATAAATCCTTTAATTAAAAATTATTCTGTCGGTTTAACATTCCAAACTGTTAAGGCAAGAAGCATTGACAAAACAGAAGCACCAATCCAGAAATAAAATGCATTACTAAAATTATAAACAGCATGAGAGCCAACCATAATTTTACT
>JALNXG010000072.1 GCA_023230485.1 Melioribacteraceae bacterium | reverse complement strand
TATCTTTGAACTTAAATAGTAATCAGTAAGAGTATCATTTATTTCTAATTTAGTATAGTAACCATCTAAAGTATCATTAACGTAATCATCATCTACTAATGAATCTCCATATACAAATATAACATTCTCTCCTACCATGGTAAGAGTATCTATAGTTGCTATATTAGTTCCTATATGATCTGCATAAAGAGAATCTCCAAATGCTGCATCAAATACAAATTCATCTTTTACTACATAAATAGTATCATGTCCTGATGTAAAAATATTATTTATAGAATCGATAATAGTACTTACTACATATTGATTATCTACTAATGTATCTCCTAATACTTTAATTACATTTATAGAACTCATATATAAAGTATCAAGATTAATTTTATTACTAACTATTACATTTATATCTGCACTATCACTTTCTACTTTTCTTGATGTAATTATTTTATTACCTGTAGAAGAAGGATACCAATAAGTACTATCTACAATTACAGATTTCAATGAATCAGAATAATCATTTGCATGAGATTCTGCTGTATCTACATAATTAATTGTAACTACTTTTAATGAATCCGCATAATCATCATCTATTAGTGTATCTCCTAAGACCTTAATTACTCCTACGGTTCCTATATATAAAGTATCAGTTATAATCTTATCTCCTTGTACTCTTCCTTTTACTGCTATTAATGTATCTCCACTTATAGTCCAATATAGACTATCTACTCCTGATACATAATCTCTTACCCATGCAGGATTAATAAGTGTATCTTCATATATCTTTGTCACTGTATCCGTACCATAGATAAATGTTCCTGTACTTGAAATAGTTAAATTCTGCGTAAATCTATTTACTCCAGGATAATATTTTGTTTGACTAAATCCTATAAATGCTATAAACATAAATAGAATTATTAATTTTATCTTCTTCATAGTTTTATGATATTAAATATACTTAAACTTAAATCGTCTGTTCCTGCATTCAATGTTGCTGTTACAACTAATTTCCCATTTACTATTGATGCTGTAAATACTAATGCAGATGTATCTACTAATGATTCTCCTGCATATACAGTCCTTAATTCTTCATTTAGATAGGCTCCACTCCCTGCAATATTCTTTACTATCTCTATAGTCCCTGTTGCTAATCCGGTTCCTCTAATAGCTTTATAATTAAATCTAACTAGAGATTCACTAGTAAATGTAGTTAATACTACTGAACTTCCTGCTCCTGATATTCCTGTTGTTGTTATAGTAGGGAAGAATCCTATAACATCTTTATTCAAATTACTATCTATTCTTGTAAGAACATTATTATTAGAACTATCAAATCCCCAATAATAAGAATTATCATTTATCTGACCTTTAGTAAATTCACTAAAATCTACTTGTGCTGATAATAAAATATTATGACTTTCCATAATTGATGTTTTATGAGAAAGAGTAAAGGGAGATGTTACTCTCCCTATTACTTTCCCTCGATTTTATTAAAGAATCCAAAATGCTAATAATTCATTTATTGTATTATCTGCTGATCCTGGCAATACATCTGCTGATAAATCTGTTGCATCAAAAATATCTGCTCTTAATACTGATTTAGGAATATACAATTCTATTTTAGTTTGATAACTATTTACATGACTTGCACCATGAATAGCATCTACACTTAATTGTTTAGGATTAAGAGTAAATTTAACATATTCTGCTCCGGCAGTTGTTACAGTCCTTCTAATTGCAAATAAAAGGTCTCCTGCATGTTCTACTGTTGCAAAGATACGTTGTACATCATCTGCTGTTAAAGAACTGAATCTTCCTTTAGGACTTGCCATATATGATATAGATGCATTAGTTGTATATGGAGCAGTTGCTGTATATGGAGAATCATAAGTTCCTGCATAATATGGAAATTGAATATCTAATCCTGTACAAGTACTTTCTATTCCTGCTATTAAAATTGTTGAATCATGAAAAACTGCATTAAGACCTGTATATGCTGCTATTACATCTGTTACAACTGAAATATTTGTTCCTGTTGTACATGTCCCAACTAATGCACCATTTCTATAAAATAATCCATTTACTGCTGCTGCAAATGAATCAGAAGATGTTAAATCTGCAAGATAATATGATGTCTCTGTAGCCCAATCACTATCATATTCTACATTAAAAGAAATATCATCATAAAGATTATCTAATAGAATTTCTCTTCTTGTTACAGTTGCATCTACTAATGTGCCAATAGAATAATCATATCCTGCATTAATAGATGTAAGAAGATATGTATCTGCATCAATCCAATACATTTTAAGTATTGTATTTACATTTGTATTTGCATTAAATTGTCTTGCTAATTGACCATCTGCAAAAGCTCCAATAGTTATAGTTACAGTAGCAGAAGCCGTAGTTGCTAATGATACTGTAATAGAATTAGAATTAGAACCCTCATTATTTTTAATTAAAATAACTGTTCCAGAAGCTATTCCTGATCCACTAATAATATCACCTTCATTATATTTTGCATTATCTGCATCTGTTATACCATCAATTGTTGTATTTGTATGTGTCGTACCACTAAATGTTACTGCAGCAGCACTAGCAAATGCATAAGTTGTTCCATCTGCTTTAGTTACTGTAAATCCACTTGCATCTGTATGATCTGCATCTACTATTACATATGCTCTTCTTGCTCTTACTATTGCTCCTGTTGGAGTTGATGTATCAAATTGTTTGTTATTTGTATCACCAGTAATCAATGAGATAATTTCATCTTCTTGTGCAATAGCTTTATCAATTTGATAAGTACCTGGAGCATCAGTTAATCCAGTAATCCTACCACCATAAGTTTTACCCCAATCGATAGTCTCACTATTATCTATACTACCTAGATTTTTACGTTTCGTAACTACTTTGATTCCATAATCAATTGCTGCAGCAGTATAAGTTCTTGTCAATGATAATGCGACAATTTTTTTTACTGCTGACTGTGTTTCTACTTTTGACCATGAAGCTGTTGAACCTCCTGAAACTTCAATTCCTCTTTCTTTTAAGATGAATTTTTTTACAGTATCTTTATCTGTATATACTCCCATTGTTAAAGGTCCTGGTGATTCGATAAAGAATTTCTGTGTTGGATAATTTGTGTTCATATTTTTATTTTTATTAAATTTTATTTACTTTTTTGTCTTATCATTTCCTCTTGTAAAAAAGATTGCCATCTAGGATCTTTTATCCTTTCAAGATAAGTTCTAACCGCAATATCTACTATCTCCTTCTGTACTTCACTACTAAACTCACAATTAACATGAGATGTTCCATTGACATCAAAGAATATCGCTACAGGCTTTCTTATGTATTCTAATCTCATAGCATATGCTGTTGAATTAGTTCCTGTAATTAATACTATCTTATCTGCCATTCTCTCATAGTATAATCTGGAATCTTTAGGACATCTAAAAGGATTATCCATAATTACATTCCTCTGATCTGCTCTCATAATTTTAGCATCTAACCATTCTGAAATACCTGTTAAGTCACATTCATTATCAGTACCATAAGTTATTTTAAAACTTACTACTAATAATCTCATAAACTCAGGATATACTTGTGTTGAATTTGGTGTAGTTGTTAAATTATTTAATGTTAATGTTGAAGTGCTTATAGGATAACCAAAGATTGATGTACTATAAACCGTTCCTGATGAATATTCAGTTCTTATAGGATAAAGAATATTACTATTATACTTACATGTTCCATCTGTTACTACAGTGACTCTTTGTAAGTCATTAATCTGTTTCTCATTTAGTTCAGGTGTAAGACAATTAGTCTTCATCCATTCATCTTGACCCCAATCGTTTATCAATCGATTAAATGATTCAGGTCTTAGAATGGATGTCGAATTCTTCTTTATACCATCTAAAACGGCAATGTACATATCTTCTGCTGTAGCTATCATTCTATTCTAAATCTATTTTATTAGAATCTTCATTATCTTTAGACTTGTCTTTTTTACTCTCTTTTATGGCTTTGTATTTTTTCCCATTATCAATCTTCTTCCGGAAAGTTACTAATGATACTTCTGATGGATTAATGACAAGAATAGAATCATAAATCTTTTCTGCCTTGTCGAAATCATCCATCATAATAGCTATCGCCAAATCTCCTTTAAGAGTGTTTAATGATTGATTGTCTATACTATCTTTTTTCTCATCTATAGTTAGAGTTGATACTTCGATATGTGACATCCAACGGGTTTTATACTTCATACCAGCTTCTGATGAAATGAACTTATTTATTTCATCTAAATTATCTCCTAAATATTGCTGACCATCAAAATAAGAATTACCTTTTTTAGTAATAAGTCCTTTATTTTCTGCTTTTAGAATAAATAAATCTCTATCTACAGAAGGACCAAAACATGATATTACTTCATTAGGATTACTAGTTGCATATTCCATTAGTTTATCTTGAATCATAAGAGGAGAAAGACCATTAACATCTATTCTACAATCTGCTATTTTATAATTTAGTAATATAGCCAAATCTACAAACTTGTTAATATTAGAATTTCTATTAATAAAGGACATAGCTTTAAATACTAAGTTCTTTTGATTAATTCTTTCTTCTGCTTCTTTTTCTGCATCTTCTAAATAAAAATAATGCGTTCCTGGTACTACATCTTTCTTTGATTTAGCAACAATATCTTGATATCTTAAAAAATTCAACTCAGCATAGTCTTTAGCATTCTCTATTTCTCCCGTGACATCATCTACAGTATTATTATATCTTCTCATATGTTGAATTCTAACCCTAAAGTCAGCTTTAATAACATATTTGAATTTTTTTAACTGTTCATCTGTCAAAGGTGTTGTTCCTTCGATTTGCTCTTTAGTAAGATTTCCTTTAGTTGAAGGATCTCTTACATCTATATGCTGTCCTGTAATATATGTATTCATTGCTGAATTGTATATTGCAATTGCAGGATATGTTTCTTTACGGTATCTAGGATCTACTGATACTACTCTAACCATTTTTTCTTTTTCTCTTTTCATCTCTATTTTATTTTTATGAATTATAAGGTCTAAAAATCCTTGTTACTTTAGTTCTTGAAATAACCCCTGTTTGGAATAGGAAGTGTTTAGAAGTTCCATCTACTGATGTTGCCATCTCCCCTCCTTTGTTAATCCCACTTATTGTTCCCATTGTAGGTTTCCTTAACTGTACTAACTCAACTTGATTTTCGCCACCTTGTGTTTGTCCTAAAGGTACTACATAACCATCCCATGAAGATTTAGGTGTATTATCAGAAAGCATCTTGGTAGGTCTTCCTGTATTTGTACCATCTAAATATCTCCATCTTTTAGGAACGATTCGTACACCATCAACTTCATAATATGCATAAGAGTTATTAACTCCCTTTTCTGAACCTGATCCTTCTACATTATTATTCTGTGTTACAAATCCAGATTCTCTCATAAGTTTTGAAAATCCACTAATGAATTTCTGTCCTGCTATGATAGCTACTTCTGTAGTTCCATCTTTCCCTACTCTCAAATCTACATCTTGCATTAGACCTTCAATCATTTTCATATTTACAGTATTGTAAGGATAATCGTAAGCTCCATCACCCTGGTTCATAACTCCATCTCCAGTGATTATTTCTTTTCCTAACTTATTATGTAAAACTACTGTTCCATCTACTGTAACTGATGATTTACCAAATACTAAAGCATATTCATGTAATCTTGCTGCAGCGGCCATCATTTTATCTTCTTCCTCTAAAAGATAAGTTTTAACACCTTTTCTAGATTCTGTCCATAACTTAGACATTTTCATTGCTTCGGCAGTTCCTGAATATGACATTTTTACTCTTTGAAGTGTCATATAAGCATGACCCCAAGTAGCTCCAAATTGATGTTTTTCATTTCCTGTTTCTGAAAAGTCATGTTCGTAAGCTGTATTTCCAATACCACACTCACTTCCGTCCTCGAATAATACAACATTTGCATATTCAGAAGTATCTTTGGTAAGTAATTTTACTTCATATCTCCAACATCCTGAAGCTACTTCTACTGGAAGTGCGGTGTCATAAATAAAAAGTTGTGTTTGATTATCATTAAGTTCGATTATTTCATTTGGTCCAAACCAATTTGAATCCAGATATACATAAAATGCTGATTGGTTTTTCCCAGGTTCTGTTGCATAAATTGTACTTTCATAAGTAACTCCTGCTGCATTAACTTTAAAATGACATTTTCTAATATCACTCGTTGGTATTGCATACTGTACATGGTTAGAACCTACTACTCTTACTTTCTTAGACATCATTCCATCAAATAAACCTCTTGTTTTAAGTCCTTTCATGTTTAATAATGTACTAAATGGGGTATCTTCATTATACAATTCGAAAATTGTAGGAAGATAATCAGGATTATTAATCCCTTGCTGAACCAAACTATAACTAGAAATTGATTCAGTACTAATTTCTGGGTTTATACCCGGTAAATATCTCATGATTTTAATTTTTTATTGTTAATCTATTCTCTTTTTCTCTATTCTAAATCGCCAGGAAGTGGAAAACTATTAGCAAATCCATTATTAGCAGATTGTTGAATATTAGGTTTAATATCCAATTTTTCTAATATTTTTTCTTTATTCCCTTCTTTAACTTCGGAAATATATTTCTTCATACTTCCACTATCAACCTTATGTAACAAAAACATCATCTTATACAAGTTAGTCTCATTGCTTTGCAAAAACTCTTGCATCTTAGTCGTTCCTGTCTCAGGATTATATTTCGTAAGATTGTCAAATACTGTATTGAATTCCTTTCTTTCACTTTCTGTGATAGGAACTCCTCCAATATCTTTAACCTTATTCATTTCATTAATTACTTTCTGAACTTGAAGATTTCTTTTTTTATCCCAATCTTCTAATTCTTTTTTTTGTTTTTCTGTCTGTTGACTTAGTTGTTGTTGTTCATAGTCTTTATTCCTCTGTTGAATGGAATATTTATAATTAGTAACTTCCTTATCCATTTCAATAGCACTTAACTTATTTAAGTAAGTTTCTATATCTGATTCTGAATATTTTAGTTTCCCTGTTTCATCTTTTTGATTTGCATAAATGGTTTTTAAAAAATCTTTACCATTTAATGACATTATATCTAATGAGGATTTTTTACTATCCATCCATTTCTTCATATCAAAATCAGGATTCTTTTTATTTGTCTTGTATTCTTTTACAAAATCATCCTCTTCTTCTTGATTATTAAATTCAGTATTCTTATAGATTGTATCTAATAAAATTTCAAATTTATCATCTTCTGTAATAGGAGTACCATCAGATTTCTTCCCTGTTTTTATCTCTTCCGGAATATCCCATGGTTTATCATCTGTATGTAATTTAGATTTTAATTTCTTCCAATATGCATCTACCTCTTGAGTTGTTAAACTGTTTTCTTCTTTCTTTTCTGTTGGAATTATTGGTTCTTTTTTCTCTATTATAGGATTTTTTGTTGGATCGATTTTCTGTAATAATTCTGGATCAACATTTTCTCCTGAAAAACTTTTATCTATAATACTAGATATCTCTTCTGGACTAACTGATTGTCCTCCTTGGTTATTTCCTTCTTCTTCTATATGTAGAATTAGACTTGGAAACATCTGTTTTCTAAAATTTCTAAATAATCTCATTTCTCTATTTTTATTAAATTAATACAAATATATATAACTATTTTATATATTCCTTGCTTCTACCATTATTTTTTTGTGTCATTCCTGTTTTACTAGTATTTCCTATAAGAGTTTTAATCTGTAATTCTAATGCTTTTAATCTTTCATCCATGACATTAGATCTATTTTGTTCCATTAGATATGAACCTTCTGTTTCTCTTTCTGATATTATCTGTGCTTCTTTTAATTTAGCATTATCATCAGCAACTTTTTGATTTAAGAATAGTTGTTCTTGTTCTAATTTTAATTTCCCATTACCTAATTGTTCTTTGAGTTGTAAATCTAATTTCTTTATCTCTATTTCTTGTGATTTTATTTGTTGGTCCATCTGTCCTTGAAGTTGAATAAGTCTTTCCTGACCTTGATTCTGTGCTTCTATATTAGATTGTTGACTTTGTTGAGCAAATTTTAATGCTTCATCAGTAAAGAATTCAAATTTCTTTTCTAAATCTTTAACTGTCTGAGTAGAATAAAGTTTAATTATATCTCTAAAAGGTAATGAACCTTTATTATATTCTTGTAAAGCAAACTGTTTTAATTCTTTTAGATTCTGTTCTTGTAATGTATTATTCTCTACATCTATTCCTATATCTATTTTATTAAGTACTCCGGCTGGCACCTGAAAAGTTTCTGTTTTCATGTTGTCTGATTTATAATCAAACATTCCACCATCTTTATACATATATTTAGTAGCAAGATTTAATGCTATCTCAAATGCTCTACGTTCATTTTCATCATGTTCAGAATATATTATTTCTGTAATAAGACTATTCTGTTGTATTGCCATCTGATATGTAGCTACTTGGTCATTGCCTGAAACCTGTCCTTGACGTTGTGGACCAACTCCAATAATATTTCCTAATGTATAATCTAAACTTTGAAGCATATTATCAAGATACTGTATTGCTGGTGTTACACTATCATCAAAACTTCCAAATTGATTATATGTAGCAACTTTCCCGTTTTTCTTAACTGATTCAATATATTGTACTCCTAATTTCTTTTTATATTCCCATTCTGATTTTGTCATACCTTCAGGCAATTGAGACAAATCCATTATTGTTCCTTTAACACCTGATGTTGCTAATAGAAGTTCTCTATGATAGTTTATCAAGTTATAAAGTTTTTGAAGGTCTTTTGTATCCCAAACTAATGAATAAGGTCTATCTATTATACTATTAAATGTCTTACCTATTACAGGAAGACATGTCCATGAATAACTTTCATTAGAATATAATCTTATAGGTTTTTTCTGTGCTAATACTGTTAAGTCATTACCTAATATAACTAATTCAAATATTTCATCTATATATCTTGTTTCTAACTGTTCTCCTTTTGTTCCTAAGATAACATCTTTTTTATCATATTCTCTTCCAGTTTCTTTATCGATATAAACTTTCTTTTTCTGTTCCCAAAATAATTGTCCATTATTAACAACTTTTTCATCATCATCTAAGAAATGAATAAATGATTTTCCTTCTTCATAAGGATTTGGAGATTTTTTTACTTGTATCTCTTTGGGACTTCTAAACCATATATGACTTTCTTCTATTTGTTCTGTATCACTTTCTGAACTTGAATATAATAAACTTCCAGTATTTATTACATTTTTCCATGAACTATTCAGAAATCCCATGTTCCTTGTATTACTTTGAAAGTCTGAATCTAATAATGTTATTTGTTCTTTAGTTAATTTCCATTTATCAATAGCTTGGGATTTTGTTAATGATTTAGATATTTTAACCCACATACCATCTTGAATCCATTCAATGCCTTCAGTTGTAGGATATGTTACATCTATCATATTTAATGATTCAAAGAATATCTTCTTCTTTCCTGGAACCATATCTACATAATAAGCTTGTTTTCCTGTTACTATATGAGAAATAAAATTCTTTAATGATTGTCTTTCTATATCTAATGACTTTCTTAATTTAAGGGCTAATTTTTGAATTATATCTTCTATGATATCCTTTACTTCATATTTATAATAAATATTGATTTTCTCTGCATCTTTTTCAGTAAATAGAAGTTCTCTCTCTATCTTCTGTGATGCTGAATTAAATTGTTCTTCAATAATTGGCAACTGCATTTGTAATTGTTGCTGTTGTATTGCTTCTTCTTGTGTTTGAGGTTCTTTAGATAATATCTGTTGTAATTGATTTTTTTGTTGTTCAATACTCTTTAATTGAATATGATATTGTGAAACCCTACTTTCGGTTTCATTAATATATTTATCAAAGATATTATGTATCTGTCTTGCTGTCTTTTCATTCTTCCCTTCTGTATCTGATATACCAGCACCAAAAACAAATGGTCTATGCTTCTGTTGAGATATTAGAACATTAATAGCTTTTTTTTGTATAGGTATATGCCTTACTTTAGCCGGAAGATAATAATCTGATTCTCCTACTGTACCATTAGGAATTCTTGTAAGATAATCAAACTCTTTATCATTAAAGATATTATGGTAATACATCCAACATTCTATATCCTGTTTCATCTGACTAGGATTTTTAGTTGCAATCTTATTTATCTCTAATCCTTTCTTTTCTATCCATTCTTTTGTTTTTTTACTTGAAGGGATTAAATGACTTGTAATTGTATCGTTCTGTGACATATTCTATGATTTAACGAAATGTTGAAACTAAATTTCCTTGACTATCTCTTATATAACTTAATGTCTTTGTCTTCTTTACATCTGATTCACTATATGCTTTCATCTCTTTCTCATCCTGTTCACATACTGTACATAATGATGTTGCTATAGTAATATCACAATTATATTTTTTCTGTGGATTATATTTAAATCTTGACCATGCTTCTAATAATACTATATGATTACATTTTTCTATATTTTCTTTTACTTTTAAATATGATTTTTGCATTACTAACCAATCAGGTTTTGTAGATGGATCTATTCCATATTTATTTGTATTCCTTGAATCTTTAACTAAATTAGCTGTAATAAATTCAGGTCTTAATTTTAATATTGACAACATATTATTATTTCTATACCAGTCAAATATAAGTTTATTTGACCATTCTATAAGATTAGAAGTATTATATGCTATTCCCAACATTGCTGTATGTTCATAGAATAATTCTCTTCCTCCTTCTCCTGTTGTTGGTCTTTCCAATATTCCTGCTACATATATATTATATGTCTTATTTGCATTTAAAAATCCCTTTTTTACCCAACTTGAACCTAATGATGTTGAATATCCTGCTTCATCTTGATCATAACTATCTGTTCCCTGTCTATATAGATTTGCATATATTTTTCCTTCATTATCTTTCTCGGGTAATTCTGAAATCATAAATGCTCCTAATGGATCCGGTTCAAAGATAACTCCTTCAAAAGGAGATTTAGGGTTTCTCCAATATCCTCTATATCTCTTTTCTACTTGTGCTTCTCTATGATTATTGATAAATGCTTTTCTTTCATTACACCACATAGATACTTCTGCTCCAAAATATCCTCCTTGTTTTGATGAAAATATTTCTGAAAGTTTCACAGGTTTCATTACTGTATTGATATATCTATCTTCTATACTTTTTACCTGTCTTTCCTTTTCTAATTTTAATAATGATTCTTTCACTAAAGAATTTCCATCTTTATCTATTATTTCAAATTTATATGCAGGAACAAATCTACATATCTTACCTAATCCATCATTTTCTTCAAATGTATTATCAAACTCTAAAAGATTATTTTTATCTGGTTTATAAGCCATTTTCTCCATGTCTGCAACACCATTCTCTATATTGCCTCCGGTACCAATAAAAATTTTATATCCGGTTTTAACTCCTTCTGCTTCTAATGATGAATCTACTGTTTCAGATACTTCTTTTACTAAACCTTTCTTCCATATCCCTATCTCTTCAAGATGTAATTTTGAAGGTGTTAAAGAAGATACTGCCTCTGAATTATTCAAACAAGTTATAGAATAAACTTCAGAACCTGTATTTTTAGTTCTTATATAATCTTCACTATTTCCTCCTTGTGCAAATTCCTTAAAAAATTGTCCATTTCTAAGATATCCTAATCCTCGTTTTACCATTCGCATAGTATTCTCATTATATTTATCTTCTCCTGCTACAATTACATTCTGTGCATTATTATAAAATAAATATTCATAAACAGTATCACAAGCCTCTTCTTCCGAATATCCCTTCTGTCTTGATTTACATGTTAAACTATCTTTAAATTCTCTTTTCATTCTTTCTCTAATATGCCAATTATCAAAAGATAAATCTGTAAACTTTGGATATAATACATCTTTCCTTGTCTTCTTATCATTTAATCTTTTTATTTTCCAGAAATTTAAATAGAAATAATGTTTTCCTGTTATATGTACTAATCCATCTTTTATTGTTATATCTAAATCTTTAAAATAAACTTCTTTATTTCCTTTTTCAATTATATTACCTCCATAATAGCAGTATTCCCCATTAGCAAATTCATATTTCATTTGTTCTGTTATATAACAATCTCCTCCTTCAGTAAACGAATTAGGTACTGTATATCCATTAATACATCTCTCTCGTTGTTTTATCCACCATTCTTTATCTACTATAAAATTACCTTCTTTAAGGAATTCTTTAGTAATACTATTAGAGTCTAAATGAAAATAATCTTCTTTAATTGGAAGATCATTTTCATATATTACAGGACTAAACCTCTTTGTATCTATAAATCTATAACTACTCATTAGATTCTTTATTATCAAACAATCTTGTATCTTCTCCTTTTTTAGACTGGTCTTCTTTCATTACTTTTTTCTTCAATGTTTCTTCAAAATCTATAAGGTCAGAACATTTTTTTAAACATTTAAACTTCTCTTCTGAATTATCTATTTCTATATATTGAGAAACTTTATAATCTACCATTTCTGATGATGTTGCATAAGCAGGAACTTTAACTGTACATTCAACTTTATGTTTTATCTTTAATGGAATATCAGAAAGATATGTTATTAATTCATCTATGTCTTTTAATATCTTATTATAAAGTCTTGATGTATGAGTAGTCTGATCTTCTATATATCTCAAAATTACATTCCTTACCTTTTTATTTTCTTCGAAATCTGCTATCTCTCCTCCGGAATGTTTTAATGCTAACTTTTTTCTTTGACTTAAAAGATTGTTTTTATATTCTCCATCAAGTTTATATGTCCAATAGATATATGTCATACATTTATAAAAGAAAGGTTTAGATTCAGATCTCTTATCAGTCTTATATAAATCTAATACTTCTTCTAAACACATTCCTTCTTGTGTTACTTTGACATTATTTTCTTCATCTAAATATAGAAACATATTATTCCCTTTTTGGTTTTCTCTTACAAGCCATTTTGTTTAGTATTTAATATATAATCTAATGTTAATTCAAAGTGCATTGGATCTTTTCGTTTAAATCTTCCTCCCCAATAAAATCCTTCAGATTCAAAAATAGCAATTATTTTAGGATTCATATTTCCTGTAGTACATAATTTATTTTCTATTTCATTAACATCAATAGAAATACCCCAACTATGAGTTGACCATATAATTGGATTAGTTTTCTCATATCCTCTAATAGGACGTATATTAAAACAACTTATCGATTTAATTTCTCTTTCTAATCCTTCTTGTTTTATTTTAAATAGAACTTTTTTAAGAGGTAAAGAAGTAATTGCATTAATATAAATTCTTTTAGGTAAACAAGAATATGCTAATTGTAATTCTATATCAACATTCATCATTATCATATAATGATTCGCATTAATATTTGGTTCTCCAAATAGTTCTAATCCTTTTTTTGATGTTACTAATTTAGTCATTATCTTTTTTTTCAATTAGTTTAGTCATTATAGTACATTTAGGACACATACAATATTTTATTGTATTATAAATAAAAGTGTCTTTTTCTTTTATAGTAAACTCTTGCTTACAATGTTCACAAATATATTTCATTTTCTATATAAAAATTTAATTGCATTATCAAATGAGATTTTTTTAAATCTTTCTTCTCCTATACTATTCTTTAAATCATTATAAAAATCATATTCCGATTTCCTTGTTGAATTCATAGAAAAATCTGAACCATATATTATCTTTTCGGATATTAAAGGATCATCAATTAATTCTTTTATAATAGGAAAATAATTTTTATTATTTGCTGTGAAAGATATATCTGAAAAAACTCTTTTATAAGTCTGCAACATTCCTTTAATTATAAGAAACCAATTATCATCAAAATCTTTTTTAAGATATTTATCCCAATAATATTCTGATCCAAAATGTGCAAAACTACAATTTACTGTATCATATACTTTAAACAATCCTTTATAATTTAAAGGATGAGAAAAATATGAAGATAAAGTCCTTTTACTTTGATTAAAATCTATTTTATTATAAAAGATACTTCCCGATAATGCTTTTTTAAATTCTTCTTTTGTTCCTTGAAAATGGACGGGATTAAAAGGAGAACAATGAAATATCATAGAAAGATTAAATCTTTTACAATACTCAAATATATTTATCATTTCTGCAGTATCTGGAAGATGTCCTAAATTGGGATATATTTTTACTCCTTCAAATCCATAAACCTCATGTGCTAATAAAAGATTATCATAATGATTAGTATTTCTAGGATCAAGATGAATAAAAGGGATAATATTTTGATGCCTTTTAGATAATTCACCAATTTCTGTTATTTGTTCTCGATATGGTTGTCTTACTTTCCCTGCTCCCATTTGAGACATATCCATAGTAATAACTATAAATTGAGTACCATGAGGATAAACACTACTACATAAATCAAATATAGCATCCTGAGAAGGTAATTTCCCTATTCTAATAAATTCAGCATATTTTTCTATATAATCTTTATGAGTAAATGGAATAATATTTTTTAAAAATGAAGTCATAATATTATAACCTATTTGTGTTCTCATTATAGGTATTAATCCTAATGGTAAAAATCCATCAGGGACTGTTTTATCAGTAAAAGTATGTATATGACAATTATACATTATTTAATAATATTTTTAATTATTGGTAATTGACCATTTTGATCTTGTTTTAATGTAATAGAAATATAAGATAATCCTGCTGTTAATGCTACACCTATGATTCCATTAAAATTTATTGCATTTATATCTATTCCTTTTTCATTAGAAACTAACTGAATTAATGATGTAACTACTCCTGATAATATTGTAATAACTAATCCTTTAATCCATTCTCTTTTATTCAATTTATTAATTGAACTATTTATTGTTTCCATAACTTTCACTATTTTAAATTTATTTTATCAGCCACTTTATCTATTCGTTCATGTATGCGATTAATTGCTTGATCTGTTTTTTTCTGATTCTCTAAGTTTAATTCCTTGTCTTTATTAATTTCATCCTGAAGAGACTCTTTATTTGTGTCTATGATTTTAATTAAGTTATCATTATACACTTTGAAATTTTTGGAAAAACACTCATTTACCACTCTTGTTATTATTTCTATAAGATAAGTATTTGCAATTTTTACTTCATTAAATGAACTTATTTGTTCGTTCAGTTTATCGCTCATTTCTTTATATTTCCCATTGTGCGAAGTATTACAGATTTCTCGTTTATCTTTTAATTCTTTTAAATCAGACTTTTGTTCTTTTATATCGGTTTTCAACTCTGTTTTTATCGATTCTAATTCATTCTCTAAGTGCTTGATATTTTCAGTATTTTCTTTAGTTTTATACTTAATACCAAAAAATACTCCAAAAGCTACAGATAATGTACCTAATATTGATAACACTGATAAAGTTGTATTTAAGTCTAATTCCATTATTTTATTAGATAGTGTGAATACTATTTGTTATTATAAAGTTCTATGGTCATAGTATTTATTTTTATTTATTAATTAATAATACATTTACCAAGTTATTACTCCTTTAATTATAATTTTAAAAATCGTAGCTGTACCTGTCGATGGAGTTGTAATTTTTACAGACACTGGACCCGGACCAAAAACTCTGTTTGCATTACTTAGAGGAATGATATTGTCTTCAACATTTGTCATACTTGCTCCTGTTATATAAGTTACTGTTCCATTAGCGGTGGAAAAGAGTATATTGCAATCAGGAGCTGTGCATGTTCCATCTAACTTCGAAATAAACATTTCGATACCTAAAGGTGATAATCCGCAAGCTCTCTTTCCTGAAGGGACTGTAAAAAGAATTACCGAATCGGTCGTCAGGCAGTTAATTTCTTTTGCAAAAAAATGTGTATATATTCCTGACCCTAAATTACTGATTAAGGTGTCTTGATTTTGCCCATCAAGTAACACATCTCGACCGTCAACAGTACCTGTTACGGCTATATTGCCATTTACTGTAATGTCACCTCCTGAAGGGGTAATAGTTAAGTCACCGCTCGATGTGGTTAATAAATCGACATAATTGGCAGCTGTGCCGTTTGCATCGTTATAAGTTAATCTTAGATTATTGCCATCGACTGAATTAATTTCAATTTGCTTGTCGGGTGCAGTTGTCATAATGCCTAATTTCCCATCTGCCAAAATCCTCAACCTTTCACTGCCGGTAGTTGTTATATTATTTGCTGCGGTGAAAAAAGATATGTATGAAGCGGCGTTAAAGTAAGCAGTGCCACCGCCTATTTTTAAAATATTTTCGGTAGAGGTTGAATTCGCAAAGATTAACCCCATCGGCTCTTCAGTATCCGAAGTATAATGAACCCCGCAAAATCTTACAGTTTTCTCAGCGTTATTTGTAATTATTCTTGCATCTTTATTTGCTCCAAGTCGCAAAGAAAAATAACCTGAATTTAAATAACAATCTGCCCCGTTAACTTCTATTAATGAATTAGTTTGTAAAATTTGTGCATCTCCATTATCAAAGTCAATTACGCCACCTTCAGCAATAAACAAATCTGAAAACTGATGAGTAGCATCACCCAGATAGGCTCCATCGATTGCATCAGGGATGATTCCAGTATTAGCTGTGATTAAATTACTTGCGATTAATCCACCGGTCGAATTAACTGTTAGTCCTGTAGCGGTTTTCGGATAAAGCAATCCCAATCCATATAAATTGGTTTGAGATTCTATTTTCCCCACAGCCTCAATAGTTGAACTACTTCTAATTGTAGCGGTCGTTTCTATTGGATAAGTTGACGAAATGTTCGAATTAAAAAAGACCGGAGATAATGACAATGTCGAAGCTCCATCGGCAGTAAATGCCTTTAGTGTGTCAGAATAGACACTCGTTTCAATTGTGACAGTTGATGGTTTAAATTTAAAAATCATAAACTTACCGCCTCCGCCCAGAGCTTCACCCTGATAATCAGTTTTAACTTGATGAACAATATTACCGTAAGTGCCTATATCATTAGTTATAACAGTCCCATTAGGAATAGACAGATGTGCTGATATAATAACTAATATTCTCTTATTTATTTTCACAAAATTATTCCACATATTTTCCGCATCTTGTGTCGGGGGCACGGAATAGCCATCACACCCGTAAGGGTCGTTGTGGAGTGTTCTGTATCCATTTTCGTTAAGATAAGAATGAGTCGTTATAATTACATCATAAGTTGGATTAGCGTTTATAACTCCTTGTGCCCATGTCAACGCTTCGGGGCGTGGGAAAACCTCAAGAGCTATTATAATTATATTTTTTGTGCCCTGAGTAAATTTCACGTAATAATTTTCGGTTAAATCGTTGTATGCGTCGCCGTACCATGTCTTACCCGCAAAATATGCCTCTCCAAAATATGTGTTAAACATAGTCGTGTTACGTCCTTGAACATTAATAGCAGGGTAATCGTGATTTCCAATGACTGGCATATATATTATTCCTGCGGTTTTGATCGTGTCAAAACCTTTTTGAGCTTCCGCAAATTGAGTCGCACCGCAATCATTAGTCAAATCACCTGCACTGATGACCGCCACTATATTACTATCAACTTTATTTGCCTTAATCCAATCGCACATCCCTTCCCATACAGCAGGGTGAAATTCAACCATGTTTTGAATGTCGGGGAGAAATATAATTGTAAAATCAGTTTCGGTATTTCGAATGCCGGAAATAGTGTCTGTATTTAAATATTCTGTAGCAATATCATTCGTGCCTAAATTCACATTTCCTGTAGCTCCGGTATATGGGACAAAATAAGCAAGTGAATCGTTTGTGTGTGCTTGGATAGTATCGACATAATTGATAGTAACGACTTTCAATGAGTCGGAATAATCATTAGCGTGAGCTTCTGCTGTATCGACATAATTGATAGTAAC
>JALNXG010000071.1 GCA_023230485.1 Melioribacteraceae bacterium | reverse complement strand
ATTTACCATTTGATGTGCTTCTAATTCAAGAGCTATTACATAAGTTTCGTTTCCTACTATAATATTAGGTTTTATCTCTTTATCTGAGAACGATAAATAATCTTTCCTTCCGGATTGAGTAAAGCATTCTTCCATTTTTGTAAGAGCATATTTGCCTACTAATTCTTCTTTGTTTTTCTTAAATACTTCTAAGAAAAGAGTTATTGCTTCATCATATTTTTTTTCACTCTGTTTATTTAGAGCTTCTGTTAATTCGTCTTGTGGCTGATCTGTATTAACTGAATCCATTTTACTAAGGATTTGGGTTGGTTCAGATTTCTCGATTGATGAACGGTTTGGATTAGGATTAGTTGTAAGTGGATTCGAGGCATCCACGGTTGATTGATAAGTGGAAATTTTTGTGTTCCCATTCCAAAATACCCTTTGTGCATATATTGTACATCCATAATAGGCTTGGATATTATAAGTTGTATTATCAAAAATACTGTTGCCATAAGTCATATATCCATGTGCTATAGGATTAGAATTATAAACTGAATTTATGCCAATCGAATTATTTCTAATAACATTTGAACCTGGGTACCCGCTCGCTGTTAAGTCAGGTGAACAATTTGTATAACAAGAAATACCATAAGTTGAATTATATCTAAAGTTATTTTGTATCAGTTGTGGACTTGAATAATAATTTAATCTTAATCCTGTTTCATTATTATCAAGAGTTGAATTCCATATTGTTGGTGAAGAATTATAACAATAAACACCATGTGTTGCATATGTAATTGTACAGTAATTTAGACTTCCCGTACTACTACTATTGAATTGTATTCCTCCCCATGTACCTGAACTACCACTTCTATTAAATGTAATACTATTGGTGGAATTGCCCATTGCACTTAAAGTACCATTTACTATTAATTTCTTTCCTGAAGCAAAAGTTAAATTTACATTTGGTGAGACTGTTAATGTTTTTCCGGAGGGTACTGTTATATCATTGCTGAATGTTAGGTTACAATTAATTATCTCTTCAGTTAAATTTATCTGTACTGAATTAGAAAATTCTGAATCTTCACTTGTATTAATTGTCTTAACTTTATAATGAATATTCTTCCAATTAGCGAAACATAAATTATTATCTAAATATGAGGTAATATTTTTCCCAACTTCAGCGATTTCCTCATAATTTGTGGGCGGTTCATTATCGACTGTAATGCATCTATATATTTTATATCCTATCCAATAATCTTCAGCGGGAGAATGATGTTCCCAATTTAGAAGTGGTTTACCATTACTTAAACTAATTGCGAGGCTTTCTGGTGCATACGGTTCAAACTTTGCTGTACTGGGTCCTGATTGACTTTTTGCCGTCCAGATTTCAACATCCCCGGAATTCCATTCTGGATTTAACATCGATGGCGACCAATAAAAATAATAGTTCCCTAATGTACCTTGAATACATTTAATCCAAATATCTTGAGGAGCATCGATAAAAGGATCATAATTCCCATAATTATCATCTCGATAGTCTAATAAAATATAATTATTTGGTGAACCTTCGACATATAATTTATATAAACCATAACCAAAATCTCCTCCAGAATTACAAAAATCAAAACCTCCCCAACTTCCCATTGGTTGATTATTACTAGGAGGAGCATATGTAGAATATTGATAATCGTCTGACAAAAGGATGGGATTAGATGATGGTAAAATTTGGTCCCAAACTTGACTTACAGCTTCAATTGCAAATGTAGGTACATTTCCAGACATATTTTCTGTTCCTATTAAAATCTCATTCATAGGATATAGTAATTTGCTTGGAGAAGAATTGATTTGAGAAAATGAATAATTAGTTAATAAAATTAATATTAGTATCATCTTTTTAATATCAACCTCATTTTAGTTTATCGTAAAGATACTCTTTGCTCTAAATGTTGGAAAAATTAATTCCTTATTTTTCGTAATTGCAGGTGAAGCACCTAATGCTCTTTCATCTTCAATATCTATTTTCCAGTTTAGTTCTCCTTTATTATTTAAAGATATTATAGCTACTTCGTAAGCTCCTTCCAAACTTGCAACTCCTATATAAATATTACCATCTACATCACTTATTAATGGACTTGTTATTCCAAGAGTTTTAAGATCATATTTCCACCTAAGATTACCCGAATGGGAAACTGAATATACTTCAGTAACTCCGAAATAAATATTTCCATCATAATCAATTGTAGGTTCAACATTGTCGAATAAAGGCATATCATCATTAAAATCAAATTGCCAGGATAATGCACCTTTAGAATTTAGGCAATAGAGTGTTTTTATCGGAAGATCACGATAAGCCCCAGGTATAAAATATATATTACCCTGCGAATCAACTATGGGAGAGGATAACAATTCCATATTACCGTATTCCCATTTAACTTTTTTATCTATAACATCCACCGCAATAACCGAAACGCTATTTCCTTGTATATATAACGTTTTGCCATCGGGAGAAAAAGTTGGTGCTCCATCGCCATCCTCTAAAAATTTTTCGTCTGTTAATTCCCAAAGTAATTCTCCTTCCGGACTAATTGCCTTGAGTGTATGCTTTTCAGTAACACAATAAATCGTACCATCCAATCCCACATTTATTCCGAGATTCCAAATTGAGCAGTCATTATCATATTTCCAATTTAATTTTCCATCATAGCCGGAAGAATATAGACCGCTGGCATCAGCCCAAATAACTGCATCTTTTGTAAGTAAAGGGGTTGTATTAATGGTTCCTGAAGCCGGATTATTCCACATTTCACTTCCGCCTGGATTTAGGGAAGAAAGCCTGTGAAAGGAGTAATTACATGTAGTATAAATATTTGAATTATTATCCAGTGCGATTGAGCTTTCGGTACCATAATACGGTATTTTCAATTTTATCTGACCTAATTTGGGTCCGCGAAATGGACTTCTCCCATTTGATTGCGGATTGCCATGATTCATAGACCAAGGGGATTCCAGCAAGGATGCCCATGTAATATCACTTTGAGGTGATATATCCAAATCAATTATCGGGTCAATCGACTTATCACACCTATAAAATAGAAAGACGGAAACTACCCCTAGTAAAATGAATAAGGTAAAATTCTTTTTCATAAATTAAATCCCTAAGTTAATTATTGAATAAAGTTAATTAAAACGAACCTTGATGTTCTTTTACATGCTTCCTCCTATTTTTTAGTAGTAACATCATAATTAAGAATTATAAAAACAATGCAAAAATTTTTTCCCTAATAACTTTTATTATTTCATTAAAATCATTTTCTTTACTTGAATTAAGCTATTCGTTTTGATTTGGTAGAAATATATTCCGCTTGCAACTAAGTTGCCAAAGGAATCTTTCCCATTCCAACTTACTTTCTGCCTTCCTGCATTTTGATATTCCTCCACTAATACATTTACTAATTGTCCAATGGAATTATATACCTCAAGTTTTACATTTCCTTCTGTCGGAAGTGTGTATTCAATTGTAGTGGTTGGATTAAATGGATTTGGATAATTTTGATATACTTCAAATGATGTTGGTAGTTCCTTGAGAATTTCTACATCGGTAGGTAAATCAATTTCCTTTTTCATTATCATTCCATTATATCCTACTAACCATAAATATCCATCTTTATCTTCTACATCCATTATTTTGCTCGTAGTTTCCAACTCTTGATTCCACGTAGCCCCCATATCTTTTGTAAAAAATAATTGGCTTGTAGAATCGCCAAAGTTCTTTTGTGCCGTCATCCAACCAATTTTTCCGTTAAATGGAGAAATTCCTGAAACATATCCAAAGTCCCAGCTTATATTTTGCCAGTTTTTTCCGCCATCTGGGGAAGCAGCAAACTTCTCAGCACCATTACCTCCTGTCCATAGTGTGTCTTCATTTGCTATCTTTAATTTATTCGTCGGTGATCGAAAAGTTGCAATAAGTTCCCAATTTACTCCTCCATTCTCTGTTTTAAATACATCTGTATCTCCAAAACCATCATGAGGAGGTGATGAAATTGCCCATCCAATATTTTTATCTTTCATTTGGATTGACCTGAAAAATATATGATTATATGGTTCAGTGCCTCCGATGGCCAACTGTGTTTCCCATGTTTTGCCACCATCTGAAGTATGGATTATTGTCCCTTTTTGATGACCTTCATCAATGTAATGGGACCCTACCATCCAGCCATTATCTTCATCAATAAAATAAATATCATTAAAACTATAATCATACTCTGTTCCATATAATTCCCATGTATCTCCTCCATTTTTTGTAGAATAGATCTTACCTAACCCCCCGGTAGTATATCCAATATTTTTATTTACAAAAAAGATACTCTTAACATAATCTTCACCTGCTATCTCCTTTAGCTCCCAGTTTTTTCCTCCATCTTTTGTTTGTAGGTATTGTGGAGTATAGGTTGTTATCCATCCGTTTAATGAATCAATTAAGCAAATACCATATAAATTTTTGATAGTACCGCTATTCTGCACCTCCCATTGCGATTTAATGGTAGTTGAAGAAAAAAGAAACACTAAGGAAAGAAGAATTGATATGTAACATGTTTTTTTCATAACCACTCGCTAATTATTAATTTAATTAATCGAAAATTGATTTTACAGTTTAGTCCGGATTTATTATTTCACTAATAACATTTTTTTTGAGATTCTATTTTCATTTGCCTGTATAGAATAGATATATACACCACTTGATAAATTACCACCATCAAAATTAACATTATAATATCCGGCTTCTTTCTTTTCATTTACGAGTACTGCAACTTCTTTCCCTGTTATATCAAATACTTTGATTACCACATCACTTGTAATCGGTAATTGATAATTTATTGTCGTAGTCGGGTTAAAAGGATTAGGATAGTTAGTAATTGCAAATTCGGTTGGGATATTCTTTTCCTCTTTGGGTTGTTCTTCCTGATTTTCTTTTAATTGAATTCCATATATCTCTACAAATAATGGAGTTGCATTGGAGTTTTCTGTTGAGTAATATGGTCTTGGATCGTATTCTACTCTATCGAATTGTTTCCAATTTGCTAAATAGTAATCATTATCAATGAATTGTTTAACTCCCCTATTTACGCTTCCAACAAGAACCGGAGTTCCTCCATTTATTAATCTCCATATATTATATTGAGTTACAGCAGTATTTGGATTATCCACCCATATAACTTTTATTGGGTCCCAAAGTATAGTTCCAAATGTTACATCTCTATTGTAGTTGCTTGGTTTTCCTGTATATGAAATTGTATGCGTTTCATTATCATTGATTATAAAAGTCCTATAATCTGTTGTCAAGTTATCTTCCCATTTACTAAAACTATAGTTGAAGATGATCCTGATGTAATATAACTTATTGTAACACTATTAATTGTAGCATTTGTAGGGATAGAGGATAAAGATACATTAAAATATGACCTAAATATTCTCTTATTAGGAGCACTATAATGACCTCCCATATCATATGTTCCAAAATCACTAAATGTATCAATATTGTTTACAGTATTTTTATAAACGGAGTTCGATAATGCTCCGATACTAATGTTTTCCTGAATTGGTGGTGGTACCTGTGAGTATAAACAAGAAGCAAAAATTAAATAGATGATAACAATACTAAAATACTTTTTCATAACGTTTCTCCTTTATTGGAAAAATGATTATTTTTAAAAATGAATAGCCCTGTAAATATTTATTATATTTACGCTTTAGATTACCGGTCCAAAGAAGCTATTCTTTTTGGGATAGTGTTAACCCACTATCCCTTTTTTATTTTATGGTATTTATTCTTTTAGTATTCCCTTAAGTAATAGCATCTGATTATTTATTACATCCTCAATCACAAAAACAGCACTCTTTTCAAAAACTAAACCGGCTACTGCTATTGCAAATCTATTTTCTAATTTATATACGTACTTAATATCAGTTCCATCGTAATGCATTATGCCACCTCCCATTTTGAAGAATAAATCATTCTTGCTTCTACCCCACATCTCTCCCATAAATCTTGTATTGGAAAAATCGATCCCATAATTATTGAGGTTTATAAATTCATTGAGTCTGCCATTCTTCATTCTATATATTTCATTTTCCTTATTTATAAATAACTCACTATTTATCAAATTCATATTACAAGTAAATTGACCTGTCGTATCAAATATAATATCAATTAGTGTATTGTTCTTAAATTCACTAATATAATTGTCATGCCAACCGCTTTTTGGATTTCGGGCGGAATAGACATATATTCTGTTATCATATTTTAAGATTTTATTAAACCAAGAATCGGGATATTCGAAAAGCTTTTCCCATTCAAGACCATTGTATTTATAGATTATTCCAAAATTTTTATCTACTTGTTTAACCGTTTTGGCATATTGACTATGTCTTCCGCAAACATAAATATCATATTTCTCTGTTCCATGTACACTTGCAAAGACTTCATCATATTCATAAGATGTTGGAAGTGCAAAATCTTCCTTCCATGAAGTGCCATTGAATAATAGAACTCTACCAGAGTTAGTGGCAGCAAATATTTTATTATTATTTAAACCGAAAATTCCTCCAATATTTTCTACTGAGAAAGTACGGGTGAACTTTGTTCCATCGTAATGTTGTAGTTCCTCGCCGATTTCTGAACCTTGTGCACCAACTAGCCAAAAATCATCCTCTGAAACTCCCCACATGCCTGTCGAAAAATATCCTGTAGATTTTGATATAGTATCCAACGTCCATACATAATCTCTTCTCCCTGCCTCAGGTTCTATTGGGTCGGTGATTCCTTCTTTACAGGAATTGAATATAACTACTACCGTAATAACTAATAATATTCCCAACTTTTTCATCTCTTCCCTCAATATTTTTTAAAATCAATATTTTTTTTAATTGCAAGTAACATATCAAATATTTCCCGTAAAAGTCCTAGTACAAGTACGAAAAATTTTTTATGGACAATTTGTCTTCTCTAATTTGTAAAAAATGATTATTTTTAGAAATGAATAGCCCCGTAAATATCTATTATATTTACACTTTAGATTACCGGTCCAAAGAAGCTATTCTTTTGGGGATAGTGTTGACTCACTATCCCTTTTTTATTTTATGGTATTTATTCTTTCAATTTCCCACGTAATAAGTATACTTTTAGATTGATACTATCTTGTATTATAAATACAATAATATCTTTGAATATTAAACCTTCATATGGCATAGTGAATCGATTTGAAAATTTATATATATATTGCATATCACTTCCATTATAGTGCATAATCCCACCGCCCATTTGGAAAAACAAATCATTCCTATTTTTTCCCCATATATCACCCATAAATCGTGTTTCATTAAAATTAATTCCATAATTATCTAAATTAATAAATTGTTTTAAGACCCCGTTTTTTAATAGATAAATTTCATTCTCTTTGTTAACTAATAATTCGTTATTAATTAAATTAATATTACAATCATATCTATTTGTAGTATCAGAAAGTACTTCAAATATTTTACCATCTTTATATTCACTAATAAATGAATTATATGAACCATTTTTTTTATAACGTGCGTTTCTAATATATAGTCTATTCTCATATCTAATTATTTTCATAAAATATGATAATTCATCATCAAGGAATATCCTTTCCCATCCCAATCCATTATATTGGTAAATAAATCCATGTGTATGAAGGTTTTCAGGTTTTATAGACCTATATTCTAATAAGTTCCCAGAAACGAAAATATCATATTTTTCAGTTCCATCAATCCAGTTAAATACATTATCAGTATGAGGCACTATCGGTAAACTTAGCTCTTCTTTCCAACTTGTACCGTTATATTGATATATGATACCAAATTCACTCCCTGCGTATATTTTATTCTCATTTAATCCCCAAATAGTGAATATATTAGGTATGTATTGATTATTACGCTCGAATTTATGTCCGTCAAAATGCTGAAGTTCTTCCCCTGGATAAGCCCCCATATATCCACCTATCCATAGATCATTTTCTGATACTCCCCACATTGAGGAAACTGAAAATGATGCATTTTCTAAGGTATCCACCGTCCATTCGTAATCCCTTCTTCCGGCTTCCGGTTCGAATGGTTCAGTTATTCCCTCTTTGCAGGAATTGCTAATTATTATAAGGACTAACAGGGATATTAATATTAACTTCTTCATCAGATTCCTATGTATTTTTATTTTTTCTAATCATTTTTTTAAATTCCATTGGGAATCTAATAATTAATTCTGTTAAAAAATATCGTACAAGTACGAAAAATGAAAAGTGAGAATTGTTCGTTTTTGGGATATTTTCGAGGGGTGGTGATGATTTTCTTTGTTTTTAAGCTATTTTTAAGTCGTACTTCTACTATTAAGACAAGGCATCCTAAGTGCAAATATTTTTACCTTTTAGCAATTTAGCATCTTCAATACCGCGTTTAATGCTTTTAAGTAATTCTGGATTACTTAGAATCTCTTGCATCTCGAATTCATCTACTAAATTATTATGCTCAATATATCTTTGCACCGATGTTTCAATAAAATTAGATAAAGGTCGATTATCTCTTTCAGCTAACTTTTTGAACATTTCATAGTTTTTATCGCTTAAACGAAGCGTTACAGTTTTTGGCATAACTACCACCTTACGAATATAATTAACACATATTTATTCAAATATATTCAATTTTATTCACATCTTCAACACTATTATATCTGTGAGAAAATAGTGCTGATGTACTATACCTTTTTATTGTATTACTTTTTAATCTTTCAATTCACCACGAATCATTAGGTTTCTTCTTTTAGATTCTTCGGATACTAAAAAAATCACCTCCTTATCAAAAACAATTGCATCTAATACTTTTATATTGGGGTATGGGAAAACTACTTTAAAATCTGTTCCGTTATAATGAGCTATACCATTATTAACAATTGCAAAAAAATCATTATTGGCTCTTCCCCAAATACCAGTTATAGAGCTTTCGAGTTCATAAAAATCTAATATTTCTTTTAAGTTACCTTTATCGAATGAATAAACCTTCTTCTGTGAGGAGGCGATAGTGCCATTTTTAAGAATTGCTACATCGTAAGATAGATCCTTAGAACCAATCTCTTTAATAATATTATTTTCATAATACCAAAGTGTTTTATGCCATGAAGATATATCATAGCCTTGTATTAAAACCCCATTATTATCATCAACATAAACTTCAGTGAATTGTGCATAAATTGGGGATATATTTAAGTAACTCCACTTTAATCCATCGAAATGAAATAGCACACCAATTGTTGGATATTGAGCATTATTCCTTAATCCCCTTCCGACTGCATAAACATTCCAAGGTGCATTGCCATACATATCTTCTATAAAAACATGAGTAAAATCCTCCACTTTTACATCCGTATGCATCTTGCTGTCCATACCGTCATACAGCCATATTGATTGCAGGGAACTACTTGCAAACCAAATATTCGTTGGTGAAGTAGCAAAGAGAGTCTGAGCCTGGTAAGGAAAATAAAAAGTTTTAGTTATCCAATTAAAACCATCAAAATGGCATAACTTTTTATCACCAATAGGTTCTGAAGCTAAAGAATAAATATCATTATACGATATTCCCGTCAATTTCCTTAATCGAGATTCAATTAGAGTATCCACTTTCCACACATAATCCCTTCTCACCACTGTCGGTTCTATCGGTCCGTTTATTTCTTCTTTACAAGAATTGAAAAATGTAACTACCAAAATCGCTAATAGTACTAAAAACTTTTTCATTTTTCCCTCAATATTTTACATTCAATAATTTCAACTATTTTTACGATAAATAATTATTTTTTTTAATTGCAAGTAACATATCAAATATTTCCCGTAAAAGTCCTAGTACAAGTACGAAATATTTTTTATGGACATTATGTCTTCTCTAATTCGTAAGAAAAGTTGAGAAATCTTCAATTTTATTAAATAGAAATTAATTGTATAGAGGATTTTATAATTTTACCCAAGTAGCAGTAAAATCGATAAAGTTCGGTTAATTTTCGCTTTGCAATTGTGCAACTAATTCTGGAGAAAATGTTCTCCGCCGTAGATAATCTACGGCACTGATTGAATAATTATTTAATCAGAATCATTTTCTTAATTGCAGTATTCTTACCGGATGTAAGTTTATACAAATATAAGCCACTTGATAAATTACTTCCGTCAAACCGTATAGAATAATTCCCTTTTTCCTTATAATCATTTACTAATTCTTTTATTTCTCTTCCAAGAGAATCATATACTTTTAAAGTTACAAATGATCTTTTATCTAAACTAAATGAAATATTAGTCTCAGGGTTGAATGGATTTGGAAAATTATTTTCTAAGTTGAAATTCAGATTAGATTCCGCTAAAGAATTATCATTTGCAGAACCTATTGAACTTATTATTTTTCTTGGAATCATTAACCCAAGTGTTTCAACTTGATTGCTAGGTACTGATGAAAGATTCGAATTATCTATTGCAACAACGTAATACTTGACTGATTTCTCCCAAATTGGTTTAGTATAATCGACTAAATAATCAATAAATGTATTTGTAGGGTGATTAACAGTACCAGCATATGACCACCCTTCGTTGTTATAGTTACGATAAATTCTATAACTTGATATGTCCGTCTCTGAATTTAAGTCCCACATTAGTGTTGGGTGGTCTGGATTTGAATATGAAAATCTACAGTTTTGTATTTTTGCCGGTGCACCGGCATACGGATTTGTGAAATAAAATGTAAGTGTATTCTCACCGGTTACTTGAATGGTAAAATTTAAAGACTCTCCATTAATTGAACGTGGATTGCTTTTCGGTGAAAAAACATTATTAAAATTTAGATCAAATGCATCTTCTAAATCGCCTCCTGCATCATCTTGCAAATAATATGGTTGTATGCATCTATATGCAATGCCCCCAATATTTTGATAAAAATTCATCTCATCTTCATTTGAATCAAAATTTTGAGTTGTTCTAGTAACTGTTTGAGTTGATGTATTAATAGTAAAATTCCAATTTCCATCAGCACATTCTACATCAATTGTTGGTACCCACGAATTCTTTGTAACATGATAGATATAAAAACCAGTATCCTTTGAAGCATCATGCGGACTAGAATGCCTCCTATTTTCAATTAAAAAGTATTCATTAGTATTTGTACCTAAAGGAATTTTAATAACATCTCCTAAAGTCATGTAATCGGACATTGTTATTGAGACGTCACTATTAACAGATAGTGGCGTTAACCAACCAAGATGCATTCTTTCCCAAGCGCACATACCTCTATCATCATTCCAATATGGTTTGCCCGTCATTAATCCTAAATTAGAAATAAAATCAATATGGTTTCCACCGAACAGGTAATGTCCTAATTCATGAGCGGCTATATAGGTAGTATAATCTCTCCCATTAAAACCGCCCCGCATTTGAACGCCTCCTCCAATATTCCAATTATTTTGAATTGTAACACCCTCATTAGTAGTATAACTTGAACTCATTTCTAAGAGTGCAATACCAGTATAATCACTCATTAAACTTGTAGAATTTCTGTAAATTACAAAAACAAGATCTACTTTTCCATCTTTACCCCAAGAGGTTCCATTTAGATTATCATATAGTGAAAAATTCACCTCGGGGTCAATTCTTGATAATACTTCTCTATTTACTTGACCAATACTTGAATATTGATTTTCATTTAAATTTGTTGTAACAAGGTTATCATATACATCCCCAATTATTTGAAATGTATGATTTGACATTTGATCGAAATAGTGTGAAATATTTGGATAGGAATAAGGACCTCCGGTGGCATCATTAACAAAATTATTAGCCCACGATGGAAATGAGTTTAATGGCCATTCAGAACTTAATTGGATATCATTTTTAAATTGTACAAAAACAAAATATGCCCTTACCGTGCCAGTTAAGGGGATACTGTTTGACATTACAGAACTAGTTGTCCCACAAGCTAAACCAGATGAAAATAGTTGACTATTTGAAAATAAAAAAACACAAATAATAAAAATTATCTTTACGCTTTTCATTTCAACTCCGCTATTTATTTTGAAAAAATCATTTTGATTATTCGGAAATTATTACCTGTTCTTAAGGAACAGAAATATACTCCACTTGAAAGATTTTCTGTTCTAAAATCAACTTGATATACTCCGGCTGGTTTCTCATCATCAGCTATTATTTTAATTGTTCTACCAAGAATATCTGTGATTTCTATTTTAACTTTTGTAAGCGAAGGTATTTGATATGTGATTTTTGTAGAGTTATTAAAAGGATTTGGATAATTCTGAAATAGTTTAAAATTCTGAGGTAACTCAGGATTGTCATCTTTTACTGATACAATTACTCCAAATTTAACTCCGTTAATTATGGCACCGGTAAGCTGACGTTCGGGAGATTCTCGATTCATTGATAAAATACCTATTCCATCTGCAATTAGTTCATTTATAAACATTTCTGGATAGTTTACATCTCTTACTAATACTAAAACAGAATCACCATAAACATCCCAAAAATAAGAACGAGTTATCACTGCATTCTTTTTACCAACTAAACTTAGTTCATCTTTGAAAGAATATTTATATGATTCGTAAATCGAACCATCAGGGAGAAACAGACTATCTATGGGAAATTCTTCTGTAATATCACCGTCATTATCAATATCTTCGAAATCTAACATATATGAGGCACCACTAATAGTATCGTTTCTCTCCCATGAGATATATTTTACGATTGATAGTGGAGGACGAGCTTCATATCTCCAATCAATCTTTTTGAAATATTTCTTCCCATTTATTACACTATCCTTTATAACTTTTGTTGTGTAATATTTTGGCGGAACTCCCATATCTTCGAATCGGTATTGCCATGTATCACCTACATGTAAAGGATTAAATTCATAATAAGTTTGTGATTGATTGATGGTAAATGGTGTCGGACTTACATTTGTGTTATAATCAAATTCCTGCGAAAATATAAGTCCGGAACTAATAGTTACCAAAAATATCATCAATTTTATGTTTTTCATAACACCCTCATAATGTTAATAAATGTGATCTTTCCTCTCATTTGAGTAGCAATAGTTGTGCCGATAATTTTACACGTACTCAACAAAAACCAAATTGAAACATGCTGCTCGAGATTAGCAGCATATTACCTGCTATTTCATTAATAACATTTTTTTTGCGATTCTATTTCCATTTGTTTGTATAGAATAAATATATATTCCGGTGGATAAATTGGCTTCATCAAAACGAATGTTATAATATCCTGCTTATCCTATTTACGCTTTAGATTACCGGTCCAAAGAGGCTATTCTTTTGGGGATAGTGTTAACCCACTATCCCTTTTTTATTTTATGGTATTTATTCTTTTAATTTACCACTGATTATTAATGTATTCCTTTTAACTTCATCGAAGACTAAAAAGACCACTTCCTTATCAAAAATAATTGCATCTAACACACTTGTATTGGATAATGGATAAATTACTTTCAAATCCGTCCCGTTATAGTGTGCAATCCCATTATTAACAATAACAAAAAAATCATTAGTTGTTCTCCCCCATATTCCATTTATAGAACTTTCGATTCCGTTAAAATCTAATATTTCTTTTAAGTTACCTTTATCTAATGAATAAACTTTCTTCTTTGAAGATGCAATAGTGCCATTTTTAAGAATCGCAACATTATAGGAACCATCATTTGAACCAATTTCTCTAATATTATTATTTTCATAATACCAAATTGTTTTAGTCCATGATAATCTATTATATCCCTGAATTATTACCCCATTATACTCATCGATATAAACATTAGTAAAATTTGCTTCAAGTATAGGTATATCCAAGTAATTCCATTTTAATCCATCGTAATGTATTATAACACCAAGAGTTACAGATTGAGGACTATGTCTCTCTGCTCTGCCTACTCCATAGACGTTCCATGGTGCATTGCCATACATATCGATAATAATAACTTCCGGAAAATCCTCCATTTTAATATCGGTATGCATCTTACTTTCTATCCCGTTATACAGCCATACTGAATGCTCGAATCTACTTACAAACCAAATGTTTGTTGGGGATGTGCCAAAGAAAGACTGAGCCTGGTAAGGAGAATAAAAAGGCTTATTTATCCAATTAAGACCATCAAAATGCCACAACTTTCCATATTTATAAGGTTCAGGATCTAATGCATAAACATCATTATACGACATCCCCCATAATTGATTTGTTCGAGTATCGCCAAGCGTATCAACTGTCCAAACATAATTTCTACTTCCCTCTTCATGTCCAACCGGATCGTTAATACTCTCTTTACACGAACCAAAAAATATAATTACCGAAATGGCTATTAGAAATAATAACTTTTTCATTTTTCCCTCAATATTCTAGTGAAATAATTTGAGCTGATAATATTTATAAAAATTTAATTTGTTATTTATACTAATTAAATTATAAAATATTTTTTGAATTTGCTTTTATAAATCAATGCCAAAATTTTGGGATTGATTTTGATAATATTTTTTCTATATCGATTTTTTAAGAAGGAATTATGGTAAGTTTATATTATCACCCAAGCATTCTGCTATCTGCAAAATGCTTGGATAATAAAAATTATTTGAGGTCTTTTAGGTAGCTAAGTACTATATCGGGAGTAAGGATTTCGGGTAAAAGAACTGCCTCTTTTTCGGGCAAATAAAGTACATATAAAGGTACGCTATTACGTCCGAACTTTGCTAATTCTTTCGCAATCACTTCATCTTTATTTGTCCAATCCGCCTTTAATGCTATTATCCCCTTATCGGCGAATGCTTTCTGCACTTCTTCACTTCCGAATGCGACCTTCTCATTTACTTGACAGCTTAAACACCAAGCAGCAGTAAAATCGATAAATACAGGTTTATTTTGGCTCCGTAATTGTGCTACTAATTCGGGGGAGAATGTTCTCCACTCAATTAATCCCTGCGAATGAACTGCGTCAGTAGAAGCAGATATCGGTTTTATATATGTTATCGATAAAGCCAATGCTCCGATAAGTATCAATCCGCTAATTACTTGAGCAATTCTCCGAGTAGCTAATGGTTTATGAAGCACACTCCATCTTCCATAAATCCATCCGCTTAATGAAACGAGCAATAGCGACCCAAGAAGTATTAATACTCCCTCTGCTCCTGTCTGAAGACTTAATACCCAGATTAACCATAAAACTGTGGCAACCATTAAGAATCCCATAAACTGCTTGAAGGTCTCCATCCAAGCACCCGGTTTCGGTACGAATTTTAAGAGTGCCGGAATCGATGTGAGCAGCACATAAGGCAATGCCATTCCAAGTCCGAGTGCAGTGAAAATCAACATCGATACATAAGCCGGTTGGCTAAGAGCAAATCCTAATGCTGAGCCCATAAATGGTGCTGTACATGGAGTTGCAACTATCGTAGCTAATATACCACTAAAAAATGATCCGGTATAAGTCGATCCTTTTGGTGCATTCTGCCCCACTGCTGTAAGTGTAACTCCAATTTCAAAAACTCCGAATAAACTCAATCCGAAAAGGAATAATAAAACTGAAAGGACTATTACGAATGATGGCGATTGTAATTGGAAACCCCATCCGAGATATTCTCCCCCTGCACGAAGGATTAATAATAAACCTGCGAGTGCCCAAAATGATATCAATACTCCAAATGTAAATGCAAGTCCGTGCTTTCTTAATTTACTTCTTTCTTCCCCCGCCTGTTTAATAAATCCCATAATCTTTAATGAGAGTACAGGTAAAACGCATGGCATAAGATTCAATATAATTCCACCTATAAAGGCGAATAAAATTGCTAATAAAATCGATTGGTCAGCATCAGATTCCATTGCCGGTACGTTGGTCGTGGTATCTGAAACAGTTGCCGGAACGGTAGTTCCATCGGTTCCCGATACATTTAATGAATCGCTATCTTGAGGAATGGTTCCTGAAGTAGCTGAATTCTCGGAGGTAGCTGAAGTTTCCAAAGGAGAAGTAACTGCCTCTCCGTTTCCCTTTTCTATCTTAAGATTTAAATTCGTCTTAATTACATCCGGTGGAAAACAGGTCTCATCATCGCACGCCTGAAAATTAAATTCAATCGGAATTACATAATCACCGGGAGATACATTCTTACCAACTACAAAGTTCAAAGCAACCGAAATCTCACCGCTATAAATCGATACCGGTACTGGTGATACTTTTAATAATTCTTCCTTTGGAGTAGGATAACTAACTTTAGCTATCGGAAATAATTTATTGCCCGAAGAAACTACCATCGGAATAAGAAAATCTTCTTTTGGCTTATTGGAATTTATATGGAATCCATCTTTTATATCGGCAATGATTCTTACTTCAAAACTTCCACCGACAGCAGATGTAATATTACTCTTACTAAGTTTAACTTTTACTAATTCCGGTTGAGAAAAAGAGCTAACGGCACTAAATGCTATAATAAATATAACATAAATGCCAATTTTTCTAAAATTCATTAATTCTCCATTAAATTTTTGTTACTACTATTCTTGAACCTTCAATTCGAATCACTTTTATTGCCGCACCCCTACTTATATAATCTCCTTCGGAAACTACATCGTACTTTGTATTCTCGAAAACTCCTACTCCCGCAGGTCTTAAATCTGTATGAGATTCACCCTCCGCATTTAATAAAAATGCAAATTTTTGATTCGAGAATCCTGTTTTAATATTAATATTAGAATGGAGTACTAGATTTTGGAACGCATGAGACTTTGGCAGGAATTTTAATAAAATAAATATTAAAACTCCCGAAGCAACAAAAGTAACAGCTAACTGAATTATAGCGAATGAAACAAATGAAAAATCGGTCAATTCATAATCTGATAATAGCCCTAGGAACAAACCTAGTACCATCATTACAATTCCTGCAATTCCGAAAATTCCGAAGCCGGGTATTACAAATATTTCTAAGAGCAGTAAAATAACACCTGCAAAAAAGAGTATTATTTCAATGACCGAAGCAAGTTGAAGAATATAGCTGGTTCCGAAAAACAGGGCTAATGCAATTATGGCGGCTGTCCCTGCAAATCCCCAACCGGGTGTTTTGATTTCCGTAAATAATCCTACTAATCCAACCATAATTAATAATGAAGAAATTATCGGATTATTAAGGAAACGTACTACATCCTCAGCCCAATTCGAGCCGACTGTTACAAATTCAGGATTAGTTATTCCAAAGGCTTCAAGTGCTTCTTTTTCATCTGCAATTACAAAATCCGCCATTAAATATTTTGCGGCTTCTTTTGCCGTTAATGTTATAAGTGTAGTACTGTCATCTTTAAGTTCCGGCACAATCACTTTTTCATCAACCATTCCTTCGGCAATATCCGTTCGTCTTCCATTCTTTTCGGCGGTGGCACGCATCTCAGAACGCATATAAGATTGATATTTTTCTGATTGCTTTAGCCCTGCTCCATCAACTACCGTGGTTGCACCCATAGATGCACCCGGTACCATAATAACTTTATTACATGAAAGCGAAATTAATGCTCCCGCAGAAATTGCACGTTTATCAATAAAAGCTATCGTCATTATCTTGGAATTTAGAATAGCATCTTTAATTTGTGTCGCCGCATCTACCCTGCCACCAAATGTATTTATTTTGAATAAAATGGCTTTTGCATTATTCTGCTCCGCTTCACTGATAACTCGGCGGACATACGGTGCTAATCCAAGATCAATATCACCTTCAATATTACCAAGATATACCTTATTGCTTTGTGCAAAAAGAGTGTTAGCTAATAGGAGATAACCTATTATAAATAAACGAGTTATTAGGTTTGTTTTCATTTTATTTCTTGCTATAAGCATAATTGAGAATTTTGTAAACTAATTTTGCTGCTACAAATGATGAAGATGTATCTTTTTTATCGGGAGCAAGCTCCACGACATCAAATCCGACTATATTTTTTGATTCACCCACTCTCTTTAAGAGGTTCATTGTCTCATCCCACATCAATCCACCCGGTTCAGGCGTTCCCGTATGTGGCATGATCGAAGGATCAAGTCCATCCACATCAAATGTTATATACACATTCTCTTTAAGTGAATTGACTACTTCTTCCATCCAATAATCACCATATAAACCGGTTCTAATGCCACGTTCATAGAATGTTTTTATACCATGCTCCCGAATAAAATCCGCTTCCTCTATACATTGTGCTCGGATACCGACTTGTACTATATCTTTAGTATGTTCTGCGACTCTCGCCATTACTGAAGCATGTGAGAACTTGCTCCCTTCATACGATTCACGCAAATCTGAATGCGCATCGAATTGAAGAATTGAGATATTTTCATACTTTTCAATATGAGCTAAAATCGGAGCACTTGAAATGGAATGCTCCCCTCCAAGAGTTACAACGAACTTACCCATATCTACAAACTTCTTCACATTCTTATAAATTTCTGAAAGTGCCTTCATTGAAGAGAGTTTGTCTAACTTCATAGGGGATAGTGTGGCTATCCCCTTTTCAAAACATAATTCACGATTTAATTCTTCATCAAAGAACTCAACATAATGAGATGCCTCTATAATCTCTGAAGGTCCGTTCTTCGTCCCCTTGCCATAGCTTACGGTCTTCTCGAATGGTGCAGATAAGATTACAATTTCGGAATCTTTCAGATTGGAGTATTGATCCTCAATTGCTAAAAAATTCTTCTTTATGCCAAGTTCTTTCATTTTTATTCCTCTTTATAAATTATTTTGCATCATTTGCTTTAATGATTGTTGCAATCGCAGTGCGCTCAAATTTCACTTTTACATTATTACCAAGATCAAGAAGTACAGTCTTTTCTTCAAGACCTGCTACCGTAGCGTGCATTCCGCTTCCTGTAATTACTTTATCCCCTTTTTCTACTGCCGAAAGTAATTTTTCTCTCTCTTTTGTTTTCTTCTGCTGTGGACGAATAATCATAAAATAAAAAATTGCGAATATAGCACCAAACATAATAAGTGTGCTAACCATACTTCCGCCACCGCCTTGACCTGATGGAGGTGCCATTGCTAAT
>JALNXG010000070.1 GCA_023230485.1 Melioribacteraceae bacterium | reverse complement strand
GTAAATATCATTATTAACATCAAGAGATGAAGTTGTAGATAAATAGGAGCCATCGATAAATGTTTTCTGAATTTTTAGATCATAAGTCGCTTTGGGTACATTACTAATAAGAAAATTACCATTCGCATCAGACTGAGTGGTATAGTTTTGCAATTCATTTAAGGATATAGTAGCATTTTCTACAGGTGTATTTTTATAAATAATCTTTCCGGCAACTTTGAAAGCTACTATTTCTGGTTCAACAACCTTTTCAGTACAACTGATCGAGAATAAACTTATAGCCAAAATTATTATAATATTTTTCATAGGGGACACTTTTATTTAATTAATTATAACGGTTTTTAACGAAATCCGCTATGTAAATGAATATATATTAAAAAAAATTATTTCCTGGAGGCGTGGAAGAATCCTCTATATGGACGCGCCTGATTTATTGTTATAAAAGCATGTTGATCTAACCTTTCAACAGTTTCAATTAATTTCTTTTGATATTTCCGTTTAGAAAAAACGATTAATATTGATTGTCCACCAGAACCTCCTTCAGCAGGTAAGACGGTAACTCCATATTTTAGCCTTCTTAATTCCGAGGCTATTTTATCAGCAAAATGAAGAGAGATAATATTAACTTGAACATATCCAATAGCAAAATATTGTTCTAAAGTGATACCCAGTACATTACCGAGAGCAAAACCGATAGCATAACCGAAAAGGTTAATATTTTTATCCATATTATCCACAATATAACGCATTGCAAAAATCCAAATAAGCACTTCAAAGAAACCGGCAACCGCTGCCTCATATTTCTTACCCTGAACTACCAATAAAGTTCTGAAAGTTCCGATTGTAACATCACAAATTCTCATTACCATTATTAAGAAGGCACCTGAAAGGGCAGCAATTATTTCCATTTATTATCTATTCCCCGATTTTTTTTGCAAATTAACGCATTAAATAATTTACTTTAAGCAAATGTACGAAAAAGAACGACAAGAATTAATATTGACCCTTAAAGAGAAGGGGATTACTAACGAAAGAGTTTTAAAGGCGTTTTTAGAAGTTGAAAGACACCTATTTATACCGCAGGCATTGCATGGGCATGCGTATGTTGATAATGCTCTGCCAATCGGCTTCGACCAAACTATTTCGCAGCCATATACAGTAGCTTTTATGACTCAAGTAATGAATCCTCAATCCGGAGATAAAATTTTAGAAATCGGAACCGGTTCCGGTTATCAATCCGTATTACTACATTATCTCGGAGCCAAAGTTTATTCAATCGAACGGAATCATGATTTGTATTTGAGGACTTCGCAGTTATTCGATAAATTAGGTTATAGAATTGCATTAAGATGCAGTGATGGCACTTTAGGATGGAATGAATTTGCTCCTTATAATGGGATATTAGTAACAGCAGGCGGACCGGAAATTCCTACTAACCTGAAAAAACAATTAGCACCGGGGGGCAAACTTATTATTCCGGTTGGAGATAGGAAATCACAGCAAATGCATATACTCCAAAAAACAGGCGAGGATAGTTTTAAGACTACAATTGTTCCCGATTTTTCATTTGTTCCACTAATCGGTAGGGAAGGTTGGAAAATAGGGTAATCATAATTGCCGGTCCTACTTGTTCGGGTAAGACCATTTTATCATTAAAACTTGCAAAGATGATCGGAAGCGAGATAATATCCGCCGATAGTCGGCAGGTTTTTCGTCATCTTTCTATCGGCACTGCCAAGCCGAGCAGCGAAGAATTATCAAAAATAAAACATCATTTTATCGATTGCTTAAATCCTGATGAAGTTTTTAATGCGAGTATTTTTGAAATAGAATCTTTAAAAATTATTGACGAGCTTTCGTGCAATGGAAAAATTCCAATAGTTGCAGGTGGTTCAGGATTATATATAAAAGCATTAACGGATGGTATCTTTAATGAACCCGCCAATAATGAAAAATATTCTACCGAGTTAAGAGAAATTAGAGAAAGTTCAGGTAATGAATTTTTATATAGCGAATTAAAAAAAGTTGATCCGGTAAGTGCTTCTAAGATGCTTCCGCAGAATTGGAAAAGAGTAATCAGAGCTCTTGAAGTATTCCATGTAACGGGCAGACCGATATGGGAATTGCATAAAGAACAAAAGAGAGAAATACCTTATCAATTTATTAAATATGCAATCCTTTGGGATAGAGAATTGTTATATAAAAATATCGAAGAGCGCGTAGATAAAATGATTGAAGAAGGTCTATATAATGAAGTAAAATCAATACTTGAAATGGGTTATGGCAAAGAGATAAACTCACTTAATACTGTCGGCTATAAAGAAATCATCTCTTGCTTAAATGGGGAAATTAGCTTTGATAGAGCAATTGAATTAATCAAAAGAAATACGAGACGGTTTGCAAAACGGCAGATGACTTGGTTTAATGCTGATAAAGAAATTAAATGGATAAAAGTTGATTTAGTGAATGATCTAGAAGAAGCTGCATACTCGATAGAAAAAGAATTACATAATAATTGAAGATAGCAGTTTGATTGCATATTTTAAGAAAAAAGAAAATGAATATTAAGGAGAGATAAATGTACGAAGAACAGATAAAGTATCTATCAGAGATAAATTCCCGTTTAACTAATCTACGAGGTTATCTTTAAGTTAGATGACAAAGAAAATCAGATAGCCGAAATACAAAGACATTCCGAAGCACCAAAATTTTGGGACGATCAGAAAAATGCACAATCAATGCTTCAGCAAGCAAAGGTATTGCAGAACTGGGTTGACCCATGGAATAAATTGCATGAAAAATATGAGCATTTGGGAGAACTTGCCCAATTAGCCGCCGAAGAAAAAGATGATTCTTTTCAAGATGAGATCGATTCAGAAATGGCGGAATTAGTTCGCGAGATTGAGAAAGTTGAATTGAAAGGGATGTTAAGCGGTAAGGATGATGATAAGAACTGCATACTGACAATAAATTCGGGTGCGGGCGGCACGGAGGCACAGGATTGGGCGGAAATGCTCTTAAGAATGTATGTTAGATATTGCGAAAAGAATGGTTATAAAGTTACGATAGTTGATATACTCGATGGAGACGGTGCGGGAATTAAAAGTGCAACTTTGAGTATCGAAGGCGATTTTGCGTATGGATATCTCAAGGCAGAAAACGGTGTTCATCGCTTGGTGCGTATTTCTCCATTCGATGCAAATAAAAGAAGACATACTTCCTTTGCTGCATGTTTTGTAATTCCTGAAATTGATGATACAATTGAGATTGATATTAATCCAGCGGATTTGAGAATTGATACTTATCGTTCAGGCGGAAAAGGCGGGCAGAACGTTAATAAAGTTGAGACAGCAGTTAGAATCACCCATATACCCACAAATACGGTAGCTGCGTGCCAAAGTGAGCGTTCCCAAGGTCAGAACAAGGCAAATGCAATGAGGATGCTTAAATCGAAGCTATATCAATTAGAGAGAGAAAAACAGGTCGCTGAGCTTGATGAAATTGAGAAAAGCAAAATGAGAATTGAATGGGGAAGTCAAATCCGTTCTTATGTTTTTCATCCTTATAATCTTGTGAAAGATCATCGAACTGATTTTGAGACTTCCGATACGCAGGGTGTAATGGATGGTGAATTGAATGGGTTTATAAAAGAATTTTTATTGCAGTTTACAAAAAATTAATGGTGATTAATGAAAAAGAATCCGATATCGGTTTTAATAATTGCCGGTAATGAAGAAAAAAATATTCGGGACTGCTTGGAATCAGCTAAATGGGCTGATGAGATTGTTGTAATTGATTCTTTTAGTACAGATAATACATTCAATATTGCCTTAGAATATACTCCAAATGTTTATCAGAATAAATGGAATGGATTTTCGGAGCAGAGAAAATTTGGGAATAGCAAAGTAAAAAATGAATGGGTATTGGCTCTTGATGCTGATGAAAGAGTAACTCCGGAACTCCAAGAGGAAATCCTTGCGTTTCTTAACGATAATCCGAAAAATGATTCATATTACATCCCTCGACGGAATTATTTTCTTGGTAAGCATATAACAACCTGCAAATGGTATCCAGATTATCAATTAAGACTATTTAAGAAGAGTATAACAAAAGTTACCGATAGAAAAGTGCATGAAGGGTATGAGACTGAGGGGGAAAGAGGGAAATTAAAAAATGATTTGATCCATTTTACTCATAGTTCTATTACGGAAACCATTAACAAGATCAATCATTATTCTACACTCGAAGCAGAAGAAAAATATAAAGGAAAAAGGATTAAGTCCAGTGATTTAGTGCTGCATCCATTTGCTGCATTTTTGAATCAGTTTATTTCGCGAAAAGGATATAAAGATGGTGTTCATGGATTAATGGTTTCATTGATTCATAGCATGACTAATATGCTCACTTATATGAAAGTATGGGAAAAACAGAATGCCGAGAAAAAGTGAAATTAGCTAATAAAGAAAATTATTGATCTTAATTTCTCAAGTCGGTAATGCTAAAGCAAATCATAATACTTACTCATTCCGATCAAAGATGAGTAATCTTTAGTTTGCAATGGAACATTTATCTCTCAAAACGGAGTAATGTTTATCAAACTAAAATGCATTCACTTATGCCACTCATTTTTGCAATTGGCATTGCGAATTATTAAAATAATCTTGAAAACCTATTTACTTAAATGTTCTATTGCTTTATTCATTACCTTATCAATACCCATATCGATATCTTGTTTTGAATTTGGCTGATAAATATCAGGAGCAATTCCAACGCCTTCGGGGCAAATGCCTTCGGGTGTTTTTGTGAGTCTTACAGGGTATAAGAAAGTCCAGCCATTCGGTAATTCACCTCGAGTTACCACATCTCCAAATGCACCTTCGGTAGTATCGCCAATTTGGGTTGCATAAGGAAGATATTTGAAAATTCGCGATGTATGTTCTGCTGCACTCGCAGAGAAACGATTTGTAAGAAGAGCAATTTTTTTAGTGAAAGTCGGACCGGCTGTATTGGGTGAAACTGATAATGGTATTCGTTCTCCGAAATCATAATGTCCTGGTCCGGTTTTCTCCTGCTGGTAGAAATAGGTGAACTCTCTATTTACAAAAAATGAAGAAAAAATGGGAACATTAGTTTTTAATCCACCTCCAACATTTCTTAAATCAATAATCATTGCGTCGGAATCGGATAAATCATTTAATACTTTTTCCAAGTCTAAGGGCCAGTGCTGTCGCTTACTGGAAGCCGCCAATGCTATTATATTGATATATCCGATTTTTAAATTTGAGAATGCCGGTTTTATTTTGCCGTATGTAATCATGTCATCACCGGCAGATTGAACATTATCAAGGTATTTGCTTTTAATAAAATCCAGATTAAAATCACCTAAGGGTCTGGAAAATACTGAAGTTGAAAATGTGGCGTTTGTAAGACCTTTGTTGAAAAGTACAACGTGTCCATCGTCCAAAGTTTTTACAAGATCACTGCATATATTCCATAACTCATCTTGTGAAGTTGAAGATGTAATTTTATTTCCGTAAAAAGAATGAAGTTGATCCCAATTGACCTTTTTTACTGGGAATAATGCATAACTCTTATCAAGAGTATTCCACAAAGCTTCAAAATTGGATTTTGGATTATCCTCATTCGGTCCGAGAAGCATTTCTTCGCAACCGGATATAAAGAATAAGACTAAAAAAAGTGGAAATATCTTTTTCATATTTGTTCCTAATAATATTTAGTTTGAATTATAAAAACAAATTGTCGTTCAAATAAGACTAAAAACAATAAAATAAACCTGCTCGAAAACTATTCATATACATTGAAACTTCTTTAGGTTCGGAATAAGTAGAATAGAAAAACTCGTATGATAACTGATAATTAAACTTCCAGTATAATGGACTTTGAAAAGTAAGAATAGTATTTACAGAAAAATTATCGGTAATAAATTTTGTTTTTCCAAACATCTTCAATTTCCAATCGAGCTCGGGATAATTGAAATCTGCGCTTGGTGAGAATTGAGGTCTGGATACGTTGCTTAGAAGGGGAATAAAAAGTTGCAACGAGAAAAATTGCCTAGGTTGGAGTTCATGTAAAAGTTGAAGAGAGATGTCAATTGAATGACTCCAGTACCAGGATTTCATTATTTTTATTCTGGGGATTGTAGCTTGTTGATCCTGATAATAATTCGAGAGACTTAAAAACGTGCCTACTGAACCTCCGCCAAAAAGTTTGAATTTCATTTCTAAAAAATCGAAATCAGTTAATGAATGAACATAACTGTATCGAAATCTTATAATGTCGGTGCTTGTATTTAAGTTATCGCTCAGGGTGGTTAAAGGATGAAAAGAATAAGTTGCTTCTAGATAATGGCTGTTAATTTCTTCGTTATGAAAGTATTGCAAGGAAGGAGTAGAATTTGTACCGCTATAAATTAAAGGAGATGCATGAATATCTTTGAGATGAAAATCGCTTACTCCGAAACTTCCACCTATAAAATTCTTTACATCTCCTTGTGCAAAAGCGGTGGTAAGAAAAAGAAATAACAAAATAATTATGAATTTTGGTGTGTTTTTATACATAACGCCTCTAAATAGGTTATAAATCTATTTATCTCTATTCAAAATTGGATGTGCGTATCTAATAAAAAATTTTGATTTTGTCAAGTTATTTTATTAAAGGTGAATTAATTTATCATATTATTTTGAATATTGCCTAACGTCAAACGCTGTAAAGCCACCTTCAATCGATATATTTATTTTCTTTTCTGATGAATTATAATTTTCTGTTTCATAAGTATGTTTTCCTTTCTTTATAAAATCCTTGAAATCATTACTCGAGAGAACGGATTCGGTTGAAATTTTACATCCGACATTTGAAGGCACATGCAGCTCGAATGAAGTAGCACCCATTTCCAAGTGTACTTCGGATAGAGCGGCTTTATCACCAAGTTTAACAAATAATTTAGATGCACCGGTATTTAATTCTAAGCGATTTATAGATAAATCACTTAAATCAAGTTTTCCATTAATTGCACCGACATTTAAAGTAATATCCCATAAAGGTTTGTTATTTAATTTTAATAAAAGATCATTTTTGGTATCGCCATGAAAAATATTAAAGTGATTATTCTCATAATCGATATCCACTTCGGCAGTAGAATCATAAGTATTAACAATAAAATCATATCCAGCGAGATTTCCTTTAGCGTCTCCGCTAATTAATCCGGTAGAACCGCCTTCTATATTAAGTCTTCCTGCTCCGGTGGAAATAGTCATTCTAGCACTCGATATATTAGAATCAAATTCCTGATAGTAATTTTCGGAATAGTTCCCTTTATAGTCGAAATCTTCAAAATCTGGATAGATTTGATCATAAATATTATAGACAAATCCAAAGATCATTAATGCGACGAACAATCCAAAAATTGCACTAACGATTGCCTTTAAGACACCGTCTTTGAAAATTACAAGAACACCCCATAGAATAAAGAAGAAGGGCCAAAGGTCAAATACAAAATCAAAATCGCTATTAATAATATCGGCTCTGGTCATAAGGAAAAGACCGCCGAGCGTTAAGAAAAAAACACCCCAAAATAATTGTCCGCTTTTCATTTTAATCACTCTTTTATTTTTTAGAATTATAGATGAAAAATGCACCTGCTAAAATCAACAATATAGGAAATAAATCACTAAAATTGAATGAAGGGATAATATCATCGATTAAGAATAATGCTCCAATAATAATCAGAATGCTTCCCGCAATCAAACGACCATCAGTTCTTTTAGGCAGAGGGATATTATAATCAGGAATTGAGCTTCCATCGTTTGTCCAGTTGTTAGAAGCCGTCCCTTCAGTTGTATTTTGATTTTCATCTGATTTATTTTCAAATGGATTAGCAGGCGGAATGTCATCATTTAATCCGAATGCTTTTTCAAAACTTTCTTCAGGTACCATAATCCACAGCAAAATATAAATGAGGATGCCGATGCCATTCATTATTGTGAGGACGACAAATAAAATCCTCACGATTACTGGATCTATATTAAAATACTCACCTAAACCGCTGCAAACTCCTGCAACGATTTTGTTTCTTCTGGCTCTAAATATTCTCTCTTTCATTTCGCACCTATTTGGTTTTGGTTTCATTTAATAAGACGCCAGTAACTAAAAAAAGTTTTATTTATTTCAAAGAAACATTTTGCATCTTTAGGGAAGGATAGATTTGATTCAAGTTGAGTTGAGAGTTGAACAGAAAAACGAGTTGAATAAAGATATTATCTTAGCTAACTTATTAAGTTAAATAAAAATTAGAACAATGAAAATAATATTAAATCAAACAAACTCGGTAATCGGCGATATAAAAGGGAATAAAGAAAAAATTATTTCAGGTTATAAAGATGCACTTAAGGATGGGGCAGAATTAGTAATCTTCCCTGAACTTGCATTATGCGGCTATCCGCCATTGGACTTAGTTGAGAAAAAGGAATTTAGAGACTTGGTTAATGAAGTAGCTAATGAGATCGCATCAATGACTTCATCAGTAGGATTAATCTTTGGTTCTATTACCGAAGACTATGAAGATATAATAGGAACAGGAGTTTATAATTCTGCTCTTCTTTGCTTCGATGGAAAAATTCAATTTATTCAAAACAAGACTTTGCTTCCGAACTATGATGTCTTTGATGAGGTAAGATATTTTGAGCCGGCAAAGAGTGTAAGCGTATTTGAATATAAAGGTACAAAGCTGGGGATTTCAATTTGTGAAGATATTTGGAACGATGCTGACTATTGGAAAAAAAGAAGATACCCTTTAGATCCAATTCAATCTTTGATTGATCAAGATGCAGAATTATTAATAAATATTTCTGCAAGTCCCTATGCTTATGGCAAGAGGATGGAAAGATTTGAAATGCTTTCTACTTTAGCGAAAATTGATAATGTAACTTTAGTTTATTGCTGTTGTGCCGGAGCGCAGACCGATTTAATTTTTGATGGCGCAAGTATGTGTTTCGATAATAAAGGGGATTTATTACGTCTTGGTAAATCGTTTTCCGAGGATACTATTATTTTTGATACCGAAAAAAAGTATGAGCCTATTGCAGCGATAGAAAAAAGTTTTTCCGAAGAAGTTCTATCTGCTTTGATTTTTGGTTTACGTGATTATGCTTTAAAAACAGGATTTAAAAAAGCATTAATTGGTTTAAGTGGAGGAATTGATTCTGCACTTGTAACATATATTGCAGTTGAAGCATTCGGTAAAGATAATGTTCACGTAGTAATGATGCCCTCTAAATATTCATCAGACGGAAGTATCACAGATTCGGAAATGCTTATTAAAAATCTCGAAATTAGCAGCGATCTTGTTTCAGTACAACCTGTATTCGATTCAATTCTCAATCGGCTTGAAGAACCATTCGAAGGGACTAATCAGGACGTAACCGAAGAGAATATCCAATCGCGAATACGTGGAATTTATTTAATGGCTTTTTCAAATAAGTTTGGTTACTTGCTTTGCACCACAGGAAATAAGTCTGAAATTGCAGTTGGCTATGCCACTCTTTATGGCGATATGGCTGGGGCACTTGCAATCATTGGGGATATTTATAAAACGCAGGTTTATGAAATCTGCAATTTTATAAATAAAAAAAAAGAAATAATCCCACAAAATATTATTGATAAAGCTCCCTCTGCAGAACTTCGACCCGATCAAAAAGATCAAGATTCTCTTCCTCCCTATGAACAATTAGATAGAGTTTTAAAAATGTATCTCGAAGAGCAGAAAGAATTAAAAGAAATAATAGAAATTGAAAAAGATGAAGAGATGGTAAAAAAGACTCTTCGATTAATTGACTTAAATGAATTTAAAAGAAAACAGGGAGCACCTGTTCTAAGAGTTTCTACTAAAGCGTTCGGTTATGGAAGACGATTCCCAATTGTAAACGGTTGGAGAAAAAATTTGTGATTTCGTTTTGACTTTTTTTGTGAATCTTGATTTATTAATTTTTCTCAAAGAAAATAAATCGATTAAGCAAAAAGTTTGTTATGCTTAATGCTGCTATGACTTAGATACTTTCAGAAGAGACGGAAAATCTTGCTAATAGGTTTAATATTGTAGGTGAGCCGACTGATTTGATTATAAATTCTAAGGGTAATGAAGTAGAACGGCTTAAAGGATTCATCAATGTAAATGAGTTTCTATAAATAAGGCAAAAAGCTTATTAATCCGAAAAAATTGCTTATACTATATGGGTTTCCTATTTTGGTTTAACTAAATTTTGGTACTTAAAAAAACAAGAGAAGTAATAATGAGAGAAGAAAAAATAGCAGAAAAAGAATTACAAAATCTTAAAGAAGTTACAATTCGTTTTGCAGGTGATTCCGGCGATGGTATGCAATTAACCGGAAGTCAGTTTAGTGATACGACAGCTCTTTTTGGAAATGATTTAGGCACATTACCCGATTATCCGGCAGAAATTCGTGCCCCCGCCGGTACACTTTATGGTGTGAGCGGATTTCAGGTCCACTTTAGTTCAGCAGACATTTATACTCCGGGGGATACACCTGACGTATTAGTGGCAATGAATCCTGCTGCATTAAAAATAAATTTAAAAGATCTTAAACTCGGCGGTACAATTATAGTTAACACGGATTCTTTTGATTCCAAGAATCTTGCTTTAGCAAAATATGAAAGTAATCCATTAGAGGATGAAGCTTTGCTTTCAAATTATAAAGTTTACCCGGTGGCAATAACTACTTTGAATGCTACGGCATTAAAGGAAAGTCCACTCTCTAATAAAGATATTAATAGGTGTAAAAATTTCTTTGCACTTGGATTAATGTATTGGATATTTAATAGACCGATAGAACCAACAATAAAATGGATTTATGAAAAGTTTGGAAAGAAACTCGATATAGCTCAGGCGAATGAGAAAGCATTAAAAACAGGATATTATTATGGTGAGACTACCGAAACTTTTACTACTCGCTATTCAGTAGAACCTGCACAGCTTCCAAAAGGCGTTTATAGAAATATTGCAGGTAATGAAGCAATTGCACTTGGATTTGTTGCTGCTTCGCTAAAAAGCGGACTGCCCATATTCTTAGGCTCATATCCTATTACTCCGGCTACAGATATTCTTCAATATCTTGCAAGCTATAAAAACTTTGGAGTGAAGACGTTCCAAGCAGAGGATGAGATTGCGGGAATTACATCTGCAATTGGTGCTTCTTATGGCGGTTCACTTGCTCTTACTACTACATCCGGTCCCGGTATGGCTCTTAAAACTGAGGCTATGGGATTAGCTGTAATGACCGAATTACCTTTAGTTATAATTAATATTCAAAGAGGTGGACCAAGTACAGGTCTTCCAACAAAAACAGAACAAGCTGATCTTTTCCAAGCTATTTATGGAAGAAACGGCGAATGTCCTATTCCTGTTATTGCTGCATCTACTCCGAGCGATTGTTTCTTTACTGCTATTGAAGCTTCTAAGATTGCACTTAAATATATGACACCTGTGATTTTATTAAGTGATGGTTATATTGCAAATGGTAGTGAACCATGGAGACTCCCTGATCCAGATTCTATTCCTGAAATACCTGTTTCATATAGAACTGAAGTAGAAGGTTTTTATCCTTATTTAAGAGATGAAAATTTAGCGAGACCATGGGCTGTTCCTGGAACTCCCGGATTAGAACACAGAATCGGTGGACTTGAAAAAGCTAATATTAATGGTAATGTAAGTTATGATCCTGATAATCATGAATTTATGGTTAGATTAAGAGCCGCAAAGGTTCAGAAAATTCAGCAGGATATCCCTGACCTTGAAATTAGTTATGAACAGGAAGGTGAATTACTTGTATTAGGATGGGGCGGAACTTATGGTGCTATTACTGAGGCTGTAGTTAAGGCAAGAGCTGAAGGGCATAAAGTTTCACAAGTTCACTTAAAACATCTATTCCCATTCCCCAAAAATTTAGCTAATGTATTAAATAGCTTTAAGAATGTGCTTCTTCCTGAATTAAATCTAGGTCAATTAGCAAAAGTATTGAGAAGTGAATTATTTATCGATACTATCTCGTTGACAAAAATTAAAGGATTGCCATTCAAATCAAGTGAAATTCAAAACAAGATAGTAGAAATTCTTGGAGGTAATAATGGAAACTAAGATTGAAAATAAAATAGAGACTAACGAAATAAAATATACAAGTAAAGATTTTTCATCGGATCAGGACGTAAGATGGTGTCCGGGTTGCGGAGATTATTCAGTTCTTGCTCAAGTGCAAAGAACATTTCCTGATATCGGAATAAAAAAAGAAAATATGGTTTGGATTTCGGGTATCGGATGCTCGAGCCGTTTCCCTTATTATATGAATACTTATGGATTTCATACAATTCATGGAAGAGCTACTGCAATAGCAACAGGATTAAAATTATCACGTCCTGAATTATCGGTTTGGGTTGCAACAGGTGATGGTGATCTTCTATCTATTGGTGGTAATCATTTTATTCATACATGCAGAAAGAATGTTGATCTAAAACTCCTTTTGTTCAATAACAAAATTTATGGATTAACAAAAGGACAGTATTCACCAACATCGGAAAAAGGGAAGATAACAAAAACATCCCCTTATGGTAGTGTTGATTATCCTTTTAATCCGCCATTACTTGCGCTTGGTTCAGAAGCAACATTTATTGCTCGTTCATTAGATAGAGACCCAAAACATTTGCAGGAAATGATTAAGAGAGCCGCAGATCATAAAGGTACTGCCTTCCTTGAAATATATCAAAATTGTAATATTTTTAACGATGGTGCTTTTGAATTACTAACAGATAAAGAAACTAAAGCAGATAATGTAGTTGTAATGACGCACGGTAAGCCATTAATATTTGGTAAGAATAATGATAAGGGAATTAAACTTGATGGTTTCCGTCCTGTTATTGTTGATCTTAACGACCCTAATAATTCAGTCAATGATTTGTGGGTTCATGATGAATTTGATTCTTCACCTGTTAGAGCAAGTATATTGTCTCATTTTACTGATATGCCCGGGATGCCTACACCTATCGGAATTTTTAGACAGATAAGCAAACCTACATATAATGAAGGTCTAAAAAAACAGATTGAACTTGTAACAGAGAAAAAAGGGAAAGGTACATTAAAGTCCCTTCTCTATTCCGACGGTACTTGGGAAGTAAATTAATTTATAATTAATAAATTGCAATAAAGGCGAAGTTTTCTTCGCCTTTATTGTTTTCAGAACAATTGATAGGTATTAAATGACTTTTGTTGAATTAAAAAAAATTATTCCAAGATATAAAAAATTCATACTTACTACACACGTAAATCCCGATGCTGATGCCATTGGTTCGGAACTAGCTTTTTATTATCTTTTAACCGAGCTGGATAAAAACGTAAAAATAATTAATCATAATGACACTCCATATAATCTTAAGTTTTTAGACCACAATTCTGTTATTGAAAAATATGATCCGAAAATTCATGATTCGATAATTGAAGAAGCAGATATTTTTATTGTTTTGGATTTAAGTTCTCCTAATCGAATTGTGAGTATGGAAAAAGCGTTACTTAATTTTAAAAAGATTAAGATATGTATTGATCATCACGAGAATCCTGATCCGTTTTTTACTCATGTTGTTGGTAATACTTCTTATTCAGCTACCGGAGAAATCATATACGATTTTATTATTAAATCAGAAATCGTAAAACTCAATCATAAGATTGCTTATCAATTGTATGCAGCGATTATGACTGATACTGGTTCATTTCGATTCGATAAAACCACATCAAAGTTGCATCGTATTATAGCTGACCTATTATCGCATAATGTTAGTCCCACTGAGATATATGATAAAATTTATGACCAGAGCAATTTTGCTAAAATTAAATTATTGGGCGAAGCACTAACTACATTAAAACTTACTAAATCAAAAAAGATTGCCTATATGACTATCAGCAACGAATCCCTAAAAAGATTAGGTGCAGTAGAAGATGATGTGGATGGATTCGTTAATTATTGCTTATCTATTCAAGGTGTAGAAATCGGGATTCTTTTCTTTGAATTAAAAGATGGATTTAAAATGAGTATTCGTTCCAAAGGAACAATTCCGATAAATAAATTAGCGAATGAATTTGAAGGGGGGGGGCATCGCAATGCCGCTGGTTCTCGCCTGTTCAATGTAAAAATGAAAAATTATATAAAACCTGTTTTAGAAAGAGCAGAATTTTACTTAAATCAATAAGGAATATTATCAGAATGAATTTGTCACTATCACCACTAAATAAAATAAATAAATATCAAAAGAAATCGGGCTTAGTAAAGTTTTTTGAGAATAATGATTCCTTAAGAAATGAGGTTGAAAAATATTCTGAAGACAATTCTTTTCGTTGCAATACTTTATTATTAGAGAATTTTCTGAAAGATGAAGATGAAATTCGTTTTTATAATTGTGAGGGTGAACCATCTTTAATTATTTATAAAAAAATCACTAAAGAAGTAAGCACTGATTTTTTTCGTGATTATTGTTCCGGTTTAATACAGTCATTACAAAAATCTCCAATTGATAATCTTTATGTAGAAATTCCTGAATATAAATATGAATCACTTTTTGAAGAAGAGTATTTTTATTCTACGTTTGCAGAAGGTTTTCTTCTCGGCAATTATGAGTTTGATAAGTATAAAACTGAAAAAAAGACAGTTAAAAAATTCTCTGTGAATTTAGTTGCAAGCAATAAAAACAAAATTACAAATGCAGTAAAAAATGCCTCAATGCTTATCAATTCAGTTATATTTAGCAGAGACTTAATTAATGAACCTGCTATTTCATTAACTCCTACGGAGTTTGCCAAACGAATTAAAAGCGAACTTGGTAGTAAGAATACTAAAGTTACAATATTCAATAAGCAAGAATTAGTTAAGCGCAAAATGAACGCTATTCTTGCTGTTGGCGGCGGTAGTGATAAAGAACCAAAATTGATTCAGATGCATTATAAGCCGACCAGTAAAGCAAAAAGAAAAATCGGTTTAGTAGGTAAAGGCGTTACTTATGATTCAGGTGGACTATCCATAAAACCTACTGCCGGAATGCTTGAAATGAAAGCTGATATGGCAGGTGGAGCTTTAGTGGCAGGAGTCATTAAAGCCGCTGATTTATTAAAATTACCAATAGAAATAATAGGTGTTATCCCGGCAGTAGAAAATATGATAAATGGTTTATCATATAAGCCCGGAGATGTTGTTACAACCGCATCAGGCAAATCAATTGAAGTAAAAGATACTGATGCAGAAGGAAGAATAATTCTAGCAGATGCACTTGAATATATTTCGAAATTCAAACCTGATGAGATATTAGATTTCGCAACATTGACAGGTGCTTGTGCAGTTGCTCTTGGATTATATGCATCGGGAATATTTACTAAGAATGATAAAATTTCAGATGATATTATTGCCAGCGGAGAAAAAACATTTGAAAGAGTTTGGCGTCTACCTATGTGGGATGATTATAAAAAATTATTGAAGAGTGACATCGCAGATATTAGTAATCTTGGACCACGTTGGGGCGGGGCAATTACTGCCGCAAAGTTTTTAGAATTTTTTGTCGATAGAAATATTCCATGGGCACACATTGATATAGCAGGACCTGCAATTAAAAATGATTTAAATAGTTACACAAAGACTTATGATCCGGGTTATGGAGTAAGATTAATCATCGATTATTTGAGTAAGAGCTAACTTCTTTTATCGATAATAATTCCATCTTTCATTTCATAAATATAATCGCCAAGTTTAATTAATTCGGCATTATGAGAAACGATAAGAAATGTTAGACCGAATTTTTCTTTAAGTGAAATGAAAAGGGAGTGAATTTGTTCACCGTTTTCTGAATCTAAGTTACCGGTAGGTTCATCGGCAAATATTATTTTAGGATTATTAATAAGGGCACGGGCAATGGCTACACGCTGTTGCTCTCCGCCCGAAAGTTCTGCTGGTTTATGATTTCCTCTTTCCTCTAAACCAACAATAGAAAGAAATTCTTCTGCCTGCTTAAATGCTTTTTGTTTTGATTCACCCTTTATCATTAAGGGCATCGCAATATTTTCAATGGCTGTAAATTCAGGTAGGAGATGATGGAACTGAAAGATAAATCCGATATTCTCATTTCTGAATTTTGATAATTTCTCATCTGAATAAGAAAAAATATTAGCATCATCAAAAAATACTTCTCCCGAATCGGGATTATCAAGACCGCTAAGAATATGGAGTAGAGTGCTTTTACCTGCTCCTGATACTCCTACAATTACAGTGATTTTATTCTCAGGAATTTCGAGTGAAACACCTTTTAGAATATCTAATTTTTTCTTATCTGATTTAGTATAAGATTTTCTTATTTCGCTTGCTTTAATAATCATATTTATTCGTATTTAATAGATTCAATAATATTTGTTTTTGCCGCTTTCATCGATGGATAGAGAGCTGCAAGATAGCTTAAGGCAAAGGTTGCAAATCCCACCATAATAATGTCAGAAATATTTATTTCAACCGGCATAGCATCAATAATATATTTGGTCGGGTCGAGAGGATAAAAATTGTACTCCATTTGCAGCCAGCAAATTAAAAGACCGATTGATATACCGATGACAGAACCAATGAATCCGGTAAGCATACCCTCAAACATAAATATTTTTTTAATCGTTTTTTGATTTATACCCATCGATCGGAGCACACCAATATCCTTTTTCTTTTCTATTACTGTCATATTTAATGAGCCAAGTATATTGAATGTGGCAACGGCTATGATAAGAGATAGCAATAGATATGCACCCCATCTTTCAATCTGCATTACAGTATATAAATCTCTATGCAGGTCATACCATGAATAAACTTTAAGACCTTTTTCTTCTAGTTTTGTCGTTAGTTCTTCTTTTATTTTATCTGATTGATCTATATGATTAAGACGAATATCGAAGCCGGAAATTTTATTCCTTAATCCAAAAAGAGTTTGAGCCGGAGGCAAAGAAGTAAAAATATAAGAAACATCGTAGTCGCGATTATTCGATTCAAAAATCCCTGCTACAATAAAACGCCTTGTTGTGGGGATTGAAAACGATGTAACTAATCGTTCTATACTATTTGCTGATGTAATATTTATAGTGTCGCCTACTCGTGCAGAAAGGCGCAAAGCGATTGGTAAACCAAGAACCACTTTATTTGACTTTCCATCGAAAAGATCGAATTTGCCGGAAATGATTTTATCCTGCAGTCCCCATTCTGCATCTTTCATCGATTCTGAAATGCCTTTCAAAGTAACTATCTCATAACTTTTCGAGTTTACTGCAATTACTTTCCCTTCTACATAAGGATAGAAAGATTTTATCTCTTTTGTTTCGGTAAGTAATTGCTGAGTGTATTTGGTTTGTTCATATCCGCTTTCGTCTATGACGAATACTTTTACGTGTGGATCGAAGCTGATTAATATCTCTCTGACCAAAGAGCCGAATCCATTAAAAACAGAAAGGACTATTATTAAAGCTGCTGTACCGATAGTAATACCGAACGTAGAAAGAAAAGAAATAATTGTTATGAAATTAATTCTTCTCTTTGATTTTATATATCGGGATGCTATAAATAGTTCAAACATATTATTGGAATTTAATCGCATTTACTGTTTTAATATTTGCTGCAATATAACTCGGAATCAAGGAAGAAAAAAATGCTAGTATAAGTGTAACGGAAGAAACAATTAAGTAATGTATCGGTTCGATTACTAAAGGAACAGAAGTAACAAAATAAACTGTACCAGGTAATGAGATAATATTAAAATTTACCTGAAGTATGCTTAATAAAAATGCCAATACATTTCCGAGAATAATTCCCACAACAGAAACTATCGTTCCTTGAGTTAAAAATATTTTTAGTATTGTTGATCTGGTAGCACCAAGAGAGCGTAAAATTCCGATGGCTCCGGTTTTCTCCAAAACAATAATTAATATAGTCCCGATAATATTAAAAACCGCTACAAGTATAATAAGTCCGAGAACAATAGGAATTGGTTCTTTCTGCAAATCAATCCAAGTAAAAATATTCTGATGTATCCTATAAATCGATCTTACGTAATATGGATATCGGAAATAATCTTGGAGTTTGATTTCCATTGATTCAATTTTGCTTATATCTTTTAATTTGATATTGTAGCCGGAGATTTTATTATTCATTCCAAAAAATGACTGAGTGAATTTTAAGTCCGTATATGCGAAGAGATCGTCATATTCTGACATACCGCTTTCGTAGATTCCGGTTACTTTGAATTTGCTAATTGCGGGTGGATTTTCAGGTGAAGGGATATTATCATTTTTAATCGAAAAAATTGTAATATCATCACCAATCTTAATAAAAAGCTTTTCTGCAAGCCGCTTGCCGATAATTACACCGTGGAGCTCACCTGAAATCCCCGTTGAAAATTTACCTTCAATAATATAACGGCGGAGATTTGAGTTATCGTTAAGTGTATCAATGCCGATTAAGGAAATTCCCTCGGAGAGTCGCTTATGCTTGATAATTGCTAATTTAGAAGTAAAAGGGGAGACTGATTCAATTTGATTAAAATCTTTTTTTAATTCAGGTATAATTTCTTTGTATCCGGGTAGGTTTCTATTACTAAAACCTGTAACTTTTAGATGAGCATTTAGATTTACGATTTTTTCGGATATAGAGGTTTCAAATCCTTGCAAAACAGATAGAGCAAGGATAACCACGGCAACGCCAATGGTTATGCCAATGATAGTAATCACCGAAAAGAGAGAAAAAAAGTGAGAATCCTTATTGGACTTAATATATTTTTTGGCAATATAGAAAAACATATAAATGTAAAATAAAGATATAAAAAATCTTGTCAAAAATTGACATTATAAATTCAAAATCATATTTTAGTAAGCCATTTTAGAATATTTACTGTTAACCGGGTATTTTGAAATTATGATTTTACGGGGTGTAGCGTAGCCCGGTTAGCGCGCCTGCTTTGGGAGCAGGAGGTCGCAGGTTCGAATCCTGCCACCCCGACAAAATTTGAAATATTGATTGATTGCGCCAATAGCTCAATGGATAGAGCAACAGCCTTCTAAGCTGTAGGTTAGTGGTTCGAGTCCACTTTGGCGTACTAGTATTAAAGAGAGTGCCGGAGTATT
>JALNXG010000069.1 GCA_023230485.1 Melioribacteraceae bacterium | reverse complement strand
GCTATATAACACCAATAAAAATGTAAGAATACTAAGGATAAGATTTGTTTTTACAAATCTACTTCCCTGACCATTGTCTTGTGATTTCTTTTGTACGAGTAAAGTATGAATAGATGCAACAGCAATAATCCAAGGGACTAATGAAGAATTCTCTACCGGGTCCCAGCCCCAATATCCGCCCCATCCAAGAATTCCATAAGCCCAATAACCTCCGAGCATAATCGCTGTACCAAGTACCATTGAACCTGCTAATACCCATGGTAATGATTGTTTTACCCAATCCTGATATTCATTTTTAATTAATGCGGCGAAAGCAAATGAGAATGGAACTGCCGACATTGCAAATCCGACAAATAAAATCGGAGGATGTATCTGCATCCAGAAATTTTGTAAGAGTGGATTAAGCCCTTTCCCCTGCAAAATAAAATCATTAACTGATATTCCATTAGCAACAAGAACTGCATGTGAATCTTGAGCCATTTGGAAAAACTGTTTACCTGAATTTGGATCAGAAAAAACAAAACTTTGAAGTGCCGGAAGACTTAAGAGTTGCGCATTTAATTTTGTTACTTCAAGAAAATCCGGTGTTGACCAGATATAATTAAATGGTGATTTAAGAAGTGGATTTACCATCACCAGCAAAAATGCTATTACAAGACTAAAGATCATCATTACTCTGGTTTCTAAGTCCCCACGCTTTGATGTATAATCAAGCAAAAACAATCCTACAATCACAGTGAATAAAGTCCAGAGCATGAAACTACCCTCTTGACCTGCATAGAAGGTGGACATAAGTAATCCTAACGAAAGATCCGAGCCGCTATAATTATAGATATATTTATATTGATACTGATGTGTCAAGATTGCATGAAGCAGAAGTGCACTAGCAGATATAACTGAAATTGCAGTTATGTGAAATCCTATGCGTGCAGTGGTTAATGTATTTTGATATCCGCGGAGCGTAAAAAAATACATCATAGTTGTAAAAAGAGCAGTGAGCAAGCCCACTGTTAATAAGATATTACCAATCATAATTTCTCCTGATAAAAGATTAAGAGCCGGCGTTCTGTACCGGAGCTTCCTCATATTTTGATGGACATTTTGTTAAGATATCGGTAGCGTAAAATGAACCTTGATGATACTTTCCCGTTACAACTACACTTGTAGATGATTCAAAATTATTAGGAACTGTACCTTTACAAATTACCTTCATCTCTTTGCCAAGATTATCTTTCATAAAGAAAACGAATCGGTTGTTCTCTTTATCGATTTGATAATTTTTTGTTTTAATCCAACTGCCTGTTGCTTTAACAGTTTTATCAGAATTTATTATTTTTGAAAAATTATTTTCATACTGAACATTTGTCTGTGTGAATAAGAATATCATGATGCCGAGGAACACGACAATTATTCCACCACCGAAGAGATATTTATTTTTCATTACTTTTTCCTTTCAATTCATTCATTATTTCATTTAATTTTTTATCGGTATTAAGCATAAAAAGAAAAATACCAAACCAAATAGCAAGTACAATAAAAAGCACAACAAAAATTGCATTTGATTCTAAAAACCCTAAAAATCCGCCTTCCAAATTATACTCCTATAATAATTTTTTTGTTAAAGTATCTTTAATAATAAGTATTTTATAACGTACGCTCCACATCCAATAATAAAGAATAGTAAAAGCGATCAATGAGAGATAAAAAACAAACTGCATATTTCGATTCATTTTAAAATCAACTACAGGACCGGAAGTATCGTCATTAGCAGAGCCGGGATGAAGTCCCGTCATTATTCTCGGCATTATAAAGATAAAAAAAGGTACTGTTAAAAATGCGATAATCGAATAAACAGCTGATAGACGCGCACGTTTATCTTCATTTTCAACTGCAGTTCTAAGAGCAAATAGAGAACCATATATCAATAGCAGAATAAATATGCTAGTCTCACGAGGGTCCCAATGCCAAAAAGCACCCCAAGTAAATTTAGCCCATATAGAACCTGTTACAGTGGCAAGAACGCAGAATACCATTCCAAGTTGAAGAGCGGCATTTGATTTTGCATCATCATCTAAATCCTGATGGCGTAAATACTTTATACCATAAACCATTGCCATTAAAAATGCTATTACCGATAACCATGCAGTTGGAACATGAAAGAAAATTATCTTAGCTTTCTCTTCAAGTCCCGGTATTAATGGAAATTGATACCATGCAGATGGCTGGGAGACTATTGGAAATGCTATCCCTGCAATGATTACAAAGGTCATTAAAACGAATAATACTATTTTCCAGATCATATATAATAATACTTATTTTTTAGGAGAAAAAAAGGTCAAATACCAAGCCAACTTTATAATAGGATAAATCACTCATAAATATTCTTTTATAAACTAAATTTAAGAAACCATGAAATGAAATCCAATAAAAAGCGAAATAAATAAAAAGACATCTTCTCGTAAATAGGAATTTTTTATTCCGGATTACCATAAATGAGATGTGAAGTCGATTTCAGTAAAATCTGTCATGTGCCTGCTTTTTTGAGATAATTTACCTCTGAAACAAAACAATTTCAAACTTTTACCTATATTTAACGTCTAATAGATAAATTATGGGAAAATTTTGGGAAATCCAATTCGGAGAATATTTGATTTATACACAAGTGATCTTAATTATCAGGAGATTGAAAAGCTGATAAAAAAAGAGGCGGGTGAGGTCTATGAATTTTTCTCCCATGATATTCCTAAACCTGACCAATCAAGAAGTAAGTTTATTCGCTCTCTCATATTTGTCCGCTCCCTTTTTAATGCTTTTTTAATGAAACTCACACCTGCAAGAAGAATTGTATATCTTGTATCAATAATCTTTTTTCTTTTTGGATATACAAATACAGAAAATTTAGGATATGCTCTCTTTGCATTTATAATGCTTAATTTATTGCTTGCATTTGAATTAGCGGATAAACTCTCGGCAAAGGGAGAACTAGATGTGGCACGAAAAATCCAATTTGAGTTAATACCCAAAATCGTAAATCGTATTGGCAAATATGAAATTGCCGCTTTATACGAACCTGCAAGAGAAGTTGGCGGAGATTATTTTGATATAGTGGAAGACAGCAAAAAGAATAATTTTATCTTTGTCGGTGATATTTCCGGCAAAGGAATGGGTGCTGCTCTTTATATGGTTAAGGTGCAAACGATCATCCATCTCCTTACCGAAACCATCTCTGATACAAAAGAACTTATTGTAGCATTTAAAAAATATTTCGAGAAGAATCTTAAGAGAGAATATTTCCTCACTTTACTTACTGCTAGAATTAGTGAGGAAGGGAAAATCAAACTTCTCCGAGCCGGACATAATCAAGCTATGCTTTATAAAAAATCGACTAACGAAATTACTGAGATTGCTTCAACTGGTATAGCAATTGGATTTAATGACAAAGGCATTTTTGAAAAAACTCTTGAGGTTGTAGATGTAGAATTAGATGAAGATGATTTCTTATTCCTCTATACTGATGGAATTAATGAAGCAATGAATATTCATCGACAGATGTTTGGTGAAAAAAGAATAAAAGATATACTCAAACGAAATGCTCATAAAAATCCTGAAGAAATAAAATTGATAATGCAGAATATGCTTATTAATTTTAGAGGTACTGCAATCCAAAATGACGATCAAACATTTGTTATTATTAAAGCTTCTGGTCAATCAGTTTAAACTCTTTTTCATCCGGTCGTATCTCATCATACATTCTTCGTAAAGAATTAAATGCCTGCTGACTTCCTCTTTGAGAGGCATCTTTGTATAATTTTACAGAATACGATTTATCCTCATGAACTCCTATCCCCTTTTCATAGCAGTAAGCCAAAGCAGTCTGAGCGAAAACCGAACCATTATTAAAAGCTTCTTGAAGAGCTTGGACTTCGTTTTCATATTCGGACTTATTGTTTTCCAAAATAGCAGCTAAAGATATTCTAACCTTCGCTTCCACGCTTCCGAAGGATGCCGCACTATTCCATATTTTTAAAGCATTTTCTTTATCCTGCTTTCCGAGTTGTCCCGAATAATATACTAATCCTAATTCAATCATCGAGGGTACGTGATTAATGGCTACTGCTTTATTTAACAAGTTTATTGCTTCATCCAGAGGGAGCTGGTTATCAAGTCCCAATGCTGTAAGAGAAGCCCAAGCATACATAGCATCGGGATTGTTCTTATTTACTTCATTTTTTAACTCAGTAAAAATGTTTTTATCAGCAAGTAATCTAATAATGTTTTCATAAGCATTGAACGCACCTATTCTTAGAGCACGAAGATAATTAACTAATGCAGAAAGATTGTCTTTCTTATAATTAAGTCCCTTCTCAATAGCTTTCCCTTTATAAAGGAGAGCTTCGGGCGAACCTGATTCGGATGCCAGATCGAGTAATTCTTTTATTCCAATTTTAGTTGTATCACGAAGTGTATCTTCTTCAATTCCAAGAAATGCGATTGCAGATTTTTTACTCATCGAGAAGATTTTTTCAACACTTTCTTTTTCCGCTTTTGTCGAGTCAAAATCAAGATAATCCAGGTCTAAATCATTGCTGAATAACGGTTGTGATTTCTCATTTACCAAATCAAACGAAGGATTATTTTTTACATCATCATAATCGAGAGTAGGTATAAAACCGCTTTTTAATATTTGCTTTATCGCATCATTTGCGGCTTCATATTTCAATTTACTTGATTTAACGAAGAACTGATAAGCACGATTAAAATTTCTATTTACAACGAAGTTTTCAGTATAAACAAGCCCCACTGCATAAAGTGCTTCCGCAAGACCGTTATCGGCAGCAATTTTGAAATTCTGAAATGCTTCAAAAGGATTCCACGGAACTCCGATTCCGTTATAAAGCATAATTCCATAATTAAATCGTGCATAAGGTAAGTTCTGATCTGCAGCTTTTCTTATCCAATAGATTGCTTTTACTGTATCAGCGGCGAACCCTCTACCAAGTAGATACCTAATACCGAGTTCATGCTGGGCAAATGGGTCTTTTTTATTTGCTTCTTGTACTAATAAAAAGCCATTTAGAAGTGTATAAGATGGGTACTTTGCTCTTACAACCGGTTGTTTAACAACAAAATTTTCCTTGAATGCCTCACTTCTTGTCGAATCTTGTGCAGTAATAATAGCTGAAAATATAATAAAGATGGTTATAAGTTTGCGCATTTAGGTTTAGATTTAATTTTAATTATGTGTGATACAAGAGGATTATTAAATTAGTTTCTTATACATCGAAAAAATATTTTTGCCATTAATAGTAATGTAATCGAGTTTATCCATTAATTGACTAATAATATAAAGACCCATGCCCCCTTCGGGTAAATTTTCTATATCATCAGGATCAAAATCTAAAGATGGGGTAACTAAATTATCTCTTGAGAGTCCTGAATCAATAATTTTTAGTTCAAGCTCTGGATGATCATACTTAATAACTAGTTCTATTTCTCGATTCTGATCCCCTTTATAACCATGTTTTATTACGTTATTTAGAGATTCCATCAGACAAATATCCACAGCATTAGCAATATGCGAATCTGCACCATTTTCACAGAGAAATTTTTTAGATTCCTCGCAAATATCAGCTACTTTATTATAGCTACTCTGAAAAGTTATAGTTTTTTCCGGCATTGAATCTTTTGAGTGATTAGACACCAAAAAATAGTTAAAATTATACTTAATGTATAATATAGAATTGATTTATTTGATGATAAAAATAATCCCCTTTGAAATGGGTCGCGGGGGACTATTTTTTTATACTTTTTCGGTCTTTTTTACTTCACAAGTATTCATTCCGAGAAGTGTATATAAGCCACAAAAACCTGTTGCAACAGTTACTAATGGAATAAGTCCGATTAATCCCCACCAGCTCTGAGCATATAATCCCCAACCTATAATTGCTAAACCAATAACAACCCTAATTATTTTATCCGTAGAACCGATATTCTTTTTCATATTCCCTTCCTTATATTAATTGAAACAAATTGTCTAATATTTCTGTTAAAAAGAGTAAGTATCCCATAACAGTTAGATTAACTTAATAAGAAATGGATTCAGATGAAACAGAAATTATATATTTTGATCGTTGCATTTTTATTGGCAAGCTGCACCAAATCAGCAAATTTATCACAAGGAGATTACAATATGCCGACAATTAAGGAAGGAAATAAATTAGCTACATTCGGGACAGGGTGCTTTTGGTGCACGGAAGCAATCTTTGAACGATTAAAGGGTGTCGAATCAGTCGTATCAGGTTACGCAGGAGGCGAAGTTTTTAATCCTACTTATGAACAGGTTTGCAGCGGCAATACCGGACACGCTGAAGTTGTTCAGATAGAATATGATCCAAATGTAATCTCCTTTGATGAACTTTTAGAGGTCTTTTGGAAAACACATGATCCAACAACTTTGAATAGACAAGGCAATGATGTAGGGACTCAATATCGTTCAGCTATATTTTATCATGACGAAGAACAAAAAGAGATAGCTGAAAGCTATTTAACGAAGTTAGATTCTACTAAAATTTATGATAATCCAATAGTTACTGAAATATCTACATATAAAAACTTCTTCTCTGCTGAGAAATATCATCAAGATTATTACAAGAATAATACATTCCAAGGATACTGTGCATTCGTAATTACGCCAAAATTAGAAAAGTTTGAAAAAATATTTAAAGACAGGCTTAAGAAATAAACCTGTCAAGAATTTAGTTAATGTAGAAACAAATTTTGTCCTGAAGTAAAGCATATTGGTATGGAAGCAAGAATTTGGTGCTGGATCATGTAATTTATTGCAAGATTAAGTATTCTAGTATGGGGCAGTAATTGTATGATGGAATAAGTATTCAGTTACGGAGGCACGTATTTTAATGTTGTATCAGAAATTATTGTGCGGAGAAATGATTTTTATTATTACACTTTAATATTTATCTTTCACACTTAATTAATTAGAAAGAAGAATATTGTACTGGATTTATATACTAATAGCGGCAATCTTTGAAATAAGCTGGGCAGTTGGTCTAAAATATAGCAATGGATTTACTAACTTAAGGGCTAGTATATTCACAGTATTTACAATGGTTTTAAGTTATGTCTTTCTATCACTTGGAGTTAAGGGATTGCCGATAGGTACAGCTTATGCAGTCTGGACAGGCATTGGTGCAGTCGGTACGGCTATTTATGGAATCCTATTTTTTAATGAATCAAAAGAGGTTCTTCGGATTTTATTTCTACTTTTAATCTTCGTTGGAATTATTGGTTTAAAATTCACATCAAAATAAAATGAGAAAATTATCACATTCGGAAATTTCCGAGAATAGAAGCACAATAGAAAATATTCAGTCAATTGATCATTTACCAGTTGTAGTAGTTATAAATAGTGTAAGAAGTGCTTATAATGTTGGTTCAATCTTTAGGACATCTGATGGGGCGATGATAGAAAAGCTTTATTTATGCGGTTATACGCCACACCCTCCTCAAAAGGAAGTATTAAAAACTGCATTAGGTTCTCAAGATAGTGTTTCATGGGAATATGAAAACGATCCTCATAAAATTATAAAAAAATATAAAGAACGTGGATATAAGATTGCTGCATTGGAACTAACAGAAGAGAGTACAAAATATTACGCAATGGATTCAAACCAATTTCCGATTTGCCTTATAATTGGAAACGAAATTACAGGTGTCCAACAAGATTTGTTAGATCAATGTGATTTTACTTTAGAAATCCCCCAATATGGAATCAAGCAATCATTAAACGTAGCCGTTGCTTATGGAGTCAGCATCTTTGATTTAAGAAGAATTTACGATACAAAAAAATTATAAAGCAGTAGTAAAAAACTCTGCTCCATTATCCTTAACATGAATAAATAATAGATTAGCCCTTACCAAATTAATTAAAGTCCTTGAAGCTCTTCTCTGAGATATATTTGCAGACTCACTAAGTTCTTTAACCGTTATCGTTTCATTTCTTTGCAATAATTCAAAAACAATTTTTTCGTTTTTACCCACATTATAATTGGTTAGAGATTTTTCTTCTGTTTGAGTCTGCATAATCTTAATCATCTCTTTACCGGCAGGAATGCTCTTATCATTAACCCGTATAAAAACCAGAGCGTTGTTTAATTCAATTTTAGAATGATAGTCTTGAATTCGGATCGGCTTTACTTTTGATTCATTTATATAGAGTATTAAAATATCTTTCGTTTTGTACTCAAGATTTTCTATTTCATATTTTACAGGTGGTTCACAATACTTTTCACAACACTCTATAATCAATTCTATATCAGATTTTTCACTTTCAACTCCATAAATTGAACCATTGTCGTTAATACCAAATAAAATAAAACCGCCTTTGGTATTAGCAAAGGCGATTATTTCTTTAGCAATTTTTTCATGAGTTGAAAAGCGTTGTTTAAATTCAATTGTAGTGCCTTCCCCCTCCTCAAGTAATTTTTCAAATCTTTTAGATGTCATCCTTAATCAATTTCTTTGTAGAATCAGGAAGCGGTGAATTAGATTTAGCGGGAGAAAGGTCTTCCAATTCTTTTTTTAAATTAGATGTATCTCTTTTGATAACAGCTTTATTAATTAATTTTAACGAATCGCTTGATATTATTTCATCTATTTTTGTATTAGTAGAATCTACTGGCAAACCTAGTTTCTTTTTAACTTCATCCGGAATATCCTTAAAAACTTTTCTTTCAGGAATTTTTTTAACTTCCGAAGAATCCTTTAGTTCACCTTTTGATTCACTTTCCATGCTAGCTTTAGAAAGAGAATCAGCAATCGCATTTAATATTCCCATAGATGAAGAAGCAGTATCAATTTCTATCTTCCGGTTTTTATTCAGAGAAGAATCAGTTATACTAATTTTCTTTTTTGAAAGCAAAGAATCAATTTTCACTAGTTTATTTTTAGAAACTGCAGTTGAATCAGAAACCGGAAGTTGCATTTTTGCAGCCCTAGCTGATTCTTTTTGTTTGAGTTCCTCCTCATCCTTTTTGCGCTTGAGTTCCTTTTGTTCTGTTTGATATCCAATAAGTTTCGCATTACTTTGTTTTGCAAATTGCGTAACCGGAAATTCTTTATTAAGGATTTCATAATATACAGCGGCTGAATCATATTGTATCAAGTTTTCTTCATAAATTAATCCTGCTGCATAGATAGCCTTAGGCGCAAACGCAGATGTAGGATTGGTATTATAAATATTTCTAAAATCTTTGATCGCCTCTTCGTAATTCTCACCAAACATTTTTTCTTCAGCTATTAAATATAATTTCTCGGCAGGATCTGATTTAGTTTCAGCTTTTACTAAACCAAGTTTTTTCGCAGCTTCAATATGAAGGGGGCTATCCTCATAATCTGCAATAATGATATTAAAAAGACTATCCGCTTTTTCTTTATTATTCTCAGTCTCGTATATCGTTCCAATTGCATAAATCGATTGTGGTGTAAATCCTTTTCCCGAATATTCATTTATCACTTTCTCAAAATATATATATGCAGAATCTAAGTCCTCTATTTCAGAAAAAAATAAATTTGCAAGATTGTAATAGTTTAATGCAAGTATAGAGTTTACGGAATCAGAACTAATTCTTGGTCTTATTGGTTGAAGAACTTTGCCTCGAATAATTAATGCCTCTAAAGAATTATCATCTTTATCACTTCCTGAATATTGCGAAAGTTCACTACTAGATGGATTGTAAGCAGGCTGTTGTGTAGTTTGAGTATTTTGTTGCCCCATATTATTAGGATCGGTCGAAGTATTATTTTGACCTGTATTCGACTCAGTCATTCCTGAATTAGGCTGCTGCGATTGATTCTGAAAGGAATTATTTCCACCACTTTGACTGCTAAATTGTTGATTTGAAGAATTGCTCTTTTTGCTTGCATCAATTTTTTCGAATGCGATCTTATAATCAATAGAATCACGTTCAAATTTTGATGGATCAGCAATATATTCAAGCGATTTAATATTCGTTTTAATTTCACTCGCTAATTTAAAATATCGGTCGAATATTAATGCTTTTTTGCTTGATTCTGCTTTCTTCTCTCTTACGTCAATCCCGATTAAATTAGATGATGCTTTATAGTAATACTTTCGTGAACTATCATAATCAACTTCATTAAATTCATAAATACCTCCTAGACGATATTGAGCCATACCGGAAGCGGGACTTTGTCTAAATGTTGTATCAACTTTTACAAACTCTTCAATTGCTTTTTCGTATTCACCTTTTATTGTATAAACATCGCCGATCTCATAAAATATCTGGTCTAAGAACAATCTATATTTATTATTTTCACTAAGCTCAGTTAGCAGTTCCAAACTTTCATCTACTTTATCTAACTGCTTTTGAAGTTTAGCTAATTCTAAAAGGCTTTTAAATTCCACATCAAAAGTAGGAGAATATTTTTCGTTAACATTATAAAAGGCATCCGAGGCAAGTTCAAGCTCGTTTGTTTTTAGATATATTGTTCCTAATTGATAAGAAACTAAAGCACCAATTTCATCATCATCAATGGTGCTAATTAGTTCAGCCGCATTTTTAGCTGCAAGCGCATACTGCTCTCGATAAACTAAAAAGCCGATTCTTTTAATGGAACCTTCAATATATACTTCCTCTTCATCGGTTTCCTTAGCTCTAGTAATTGCGGCATCAAGTTGAGCAAGTCCTTCATCAAAATTTCTCAATTGAAGATTAGTGCGAGCTAACCACACTTGATTGATAAGAGTGTAATCACTTTCTTGAATGGCAGCAAGTTCAGAAAATTTCCTTAGTGCTTTTGAATATTCAGCTTGATAATAAAATGCTTTGCCCGTCATAAAAAGTGCATCAGTAAAATAGGAGGACTCTTGATCGAACTGGAGAATTTTAGAGCATTTTTCAATTACCTTAGTGAGCTGTTGGCTCTGCTGTTGAGAAATTTTATTCTCTTTGAACTCGAATGGGTCGGTTATCTTTTCATTGATTTCATCTTCTACAAGTCCAAGAATTCGAGATGCATTAAAATAGGTATTAAAATAGGTAGTAAAATCGCGCCAAAGTCCACACGAAGTTACCACGAAAACTAATGCAACCAATAAAATGTTACGTTTCAATTTGTTTTTCCTTATAAAGCTAATGGTCCTGATTCGTCAGTCCTTATTCTAATAGCATCCTCCACGTTATATATAAAAATTTTACCGTCACCGACCTGCCCTGTTTTGGCAGTTTTTAGAATGGCTTCAATCACTTTCTCAGTTAATGAATCATCGACAACGACTTCGATTTTAATCTTAGGAATAAATTCGATTTGGTATTCGCTCCCTCGATAAGTTTCCTTATGCCCTTTCTGTCTGCCATAGCCACGTACTTCAGTAACGGTCATCCCTCTAATACCTTCTTCAAGTAACGCATCTTTTACGTCATCTAATTTGAAAGGTCTGATAATAGCTTCAATTTTTTTCATAATCAATCCAAAAATTTTTACGCACCACAGCAATTTTTATATTTTTTACCGCTTCCGCAAGGGCAAGGATCATTTCTGCCAACTTTTTCTTCAACTTTGATAGGTTGGACTTTCCCTCTCTGTTCTGTTCCTTCAAGAGGTCTTGCCTGAAGTCCCATATTATCCGATGAATCTTTAATTGTTCTTAATCTTTGAGCAGGTTCTCTTCTTCTTCCCTGAATTGATTCTTGTGTCTGCGGGAAGAACTTAAAACAGAAAGAAACAACATCATTTCTTATCTGGTCTAATAAAGATAAGAATAAATTAAATGCTTCACCTTTATATTCAAGTAATGGGTCTTTCTGACCGTAAGCTCTAAGTCCAATACCCTCTTTGAGATCATCCATCTCTCTTAAATGGTCTTTCCATTTTTCATCAATTACACTAAGAACAGCAAATCTCTCTAATCTTGCCATTAATTCACTTGTAAGCATCTCTTCTTTTCTTGCATAAAAATCTTTCGATGCTTCAAAGATCTTTTCTTTTACACCCTCCTTACCAAGCGACTGCCATACTTCCGGTTCAATCTTAAAATCTACAAGTAAATTTTGAAGTAATTCACTTCTCAATTCTTCAATATTTCCTTCTTCATAATGCTTATCAATGACTGATTCTAAATACTCATCCAAGTAATCAAAAATTTCATCTTTAAGTCTTTCTCCTTCAAGTGCTTGTCTTCTACGTGAATAAACGACTTCTCTCTGCTGATTCATAACGTTATCATATTCAAGCAAACGTTTTCTAATTGCAAAGTTATTCTCTTCGACCTTTTTTTGCGCTCTTTCAACTGATTTTGTAATAAGAGGATGCTGAATAGCTTCACCCTCTTCCATACCAAGTCGGCTCATAACATTAGTTACACGATCACTTCCGAAAAGACGCATTAAATCATCATCTAAAGAGATGAAAAATTTAGTTGTACCCGGGTCTCCTTGTCTTCCTGATCGACCACGAAGCTGCCTATCGATACGTCGCGATTCATGTCGTTCTGTACCGAGAATATAAAGACCCCCTTTATCAACTACACCTGTACCAAGCTTAATATCGGTACCACGACCAGCCATGTTAGTTGCAATAGTTACAGCACCGGGCTGTCCGGCGAAAGCTACCACTTCTGCTTCTCTCTGATGCTGTTTGGCATTAAGTACATTATGCTTTACACCTTGACGTGTTAACATCTTACTCAATGTTTCAGATACATCAACGCTTGTAGTTCCAACAAGTACCGGCCTTTTTTCTCCTTGTAATACTTTTATCATTTCAATAACTGCATTAAACTTCTCTCTTCGTGTTCTATAAATTGCGTCATCTTCATCATCTCTAGTAATTGGTCTATTTGTTGGGATAACGACAACTTCCAATTTATAGATTTCAAAAAACTCCGATTCTTCAGTTTCGGCAGTACCGGTCATTCCCGATAATTTTCTATATAAACGGAAATAATTCTGAAGTGTAATAGTCGCTAAGGTTTGAGTATCTCGTTCAACTTTTACAGATTCTTTTGCTTCAATTGCTTGATGAAGACCATCAGAATATCTTCTTCCCGGAAGAACACGACCAGTAAATTCATCAACGATAGCGATTTTACCATCTTCTGTTATTACATATTCATCATCTTTTTCATACAGTGTATATGCTCGAAGGAGCTGATTAAGAGTGTGAATTCTATCCGATCTTTCTGAATAGGTATGATAAAGTCCATCCTTTAATTTTACTTTTTCGTCAGGGATAATATCCGCATCATTTTCAATTTTACTTATTTCAAGACCAAGATCAGGCAGTACAAATAGATCTTTTCCTTCAGCAGTACCAAGGGCTAATTCTTCTCTTCCTTTTTCGGTTAAATCGATTTGATGATTTTTTTCTTCGATTGCATAATAAAGCTCTTCATCAATCTCCGGCATTCTCTTTCCATTATCTCTTAGAAACTCTAATTCCGTTTGCTGAACTAATTTTTTGTATTCCGGTTCACTCATCATTTTTAAGAGCTTTTTATTTTTCGGATATCCTCTTTGCGCTCTTAATAAATAGATACCTGCCTTCTCTTTATCTTTTGCATTACCGGATGTAAGAAGTTCATCTGACTCACTTACTATGGAAGCAACGAGGTTTGCTTGCTTTCTGAAAAGACGTTCAACCTTTGGTTTCATCTCATCAAACTTATGTTCAGATGAACCCACCGGACCTGATATAATTAATGGTGTTCTCGCTTCATCTATTAATACTGAATCAACCTCATCAACTATCGCATAGTTATAACCGCGATGGACACAATTCTCTTTCGATACCGCCATATTATCACGAAGGTAATCAAAACCAAATTCATTATTAGTACCATAAGTGATGTCGCAATTATACATATCAATTCGTTGCTCACTCGACATAGAATTAAGAATAACACCAATCGTAAGACCGTGGAACTTGAAAATCTCACCCATCCATTCACTATCACGTTTAGCCAGATAATCATTCACAGTAACTATATGAATTCCTCTTCCTGTGAGGGCATTCAAATACATTGGTAATGTAGCTACTAATGTTTTACCTTCACCGGTTGCCATCTCCGCAATTTTACCGCTATGTAGAACAATACCACCAATTAACTGAACATCATAAGGAATCATATCCCAAACTATTTTATTACCGGCTGCGTCCCATGTTTTCCCTACTAATCTTCGGCAAGTATCTTTAACTACGGCAAAAGCTTCCGGCAATAGTTCATCTAATATTTCATCATATTTTTCATTCAATTCTTTTTCTAAACGCTCTACATCATCATAAATTGAGTGTTTATCGCCCTCAAAAGAATCATCTCTTATGATAGTCTTAAATTTATCGATTTCGGTTCTTAGCTCTTCGGTCGCTTCATTTATACGATTTTTAAATTCAGCTGTCTTTGCCTTTAGTTCGTCATCGGATAGATCTTTAAGTTTTTCATATTCTTCATTTATCTCATCTACAATAGGATATACGTCTTTCATCGCCTTCGTATTCTTATCACCAAATATCTTTTTCAAAAATGCATTAAGCATCAAATTCTCCAAATTTTTTAAGAAAATAAAGTTAATTAAAGAGACTATGAAATTCAATCAAAGTTATCGTATTGACCCTATAATACCCTTTTTAACACCTATATTATAAATTATTACTGACAATTAGTTTCATTTTTATGTTATTTTTACGGCGATGAGGTTTTATTTTAAATAAGCACGGAAATTCATTTGTCAGAGAAGAAAATTTTATCATCTGATTTTCAAAAAAATCTACTAAAATTGCTTGAAGGTTCTCTTTCATCTTCATTTTTTGAAACAATAATTTCAAAAATAGAGATTGCAGCTAAGAATTTTCAGATAAATCAGAAAAGCGAAAGTAATTTATTGCGAATTATCTCTTCCATTTATGATAAGATTTCCTTTTTTAATGATGCCTTAATTTATCCACACCATTTAGAAATAATCTGTGCGATATCTTCGAATAGTAATTATTTGTCCGACATAGTGGTTCGCAATCCGGAATATCTATATCAATTATTCGATGACAATATAATGAGTCAAAATTTAGATTACCTCAAATGTAAAGAAGAACTGATTACGGGAATCAATAAATTTAAGTTCCTCGAGACGAAATTAAATTCCATCAGGAATTTCAAGCGGCGATATATTTTGAGAATTGGCACTGCGGATATACTGGGAATCACTTCTCTTAAAACAACCACAAATGAATTATCAATTTTAGCTAATGCTATTCTAAGCACATTATTTGAACTTTCAATAAAGGAAGTAAGAGAAAAGTATAGTATTTCCTATGATTTAAATAATTATGCACTCTGTTCCTTAGGTAAATTGGGCGGCAATGAATTAAATTATAGTTCCGATGCTGATTTTATACTGTTTTATGAAAACAAAGAAGATGAAATACTACCGAAAAATATGGAAGAACTGCTGTCTGAAGCAGCTATTAACTTTATTAAATATTCTTCGGAAATAACGGCGAAAGGGTTTGTTTATAGAGTTGATTTTAGACTAAGACCAGATGGAAAAAATTCTTCTTTATCCGGTTCGATTAATGATTATCTAAGATACTACGAATCCAGAGGCGAAGACTGGGAAAGGCAGATGCTAATTAAAATTAATTTTTGTTCAGGGGATGAACAACTTTATAATAGATTTATCAATTATATATATCGATTTATTTATCCTGCATCTTTTACACAATCTCCGATAAACCAAATAAAAAAAATGAAAGAGAATATAGAACGGAGATTACAAGCAGAGGATAATGTAAAACTTTTCTCCGGCGGAATAAGAGATATAGAGTTTTCCGTTCAAGCTCTTCAAATGATCAATGGCGGAAATAATATCGAATTAAGAAGTAGCAATACTCTCGAAGCAATTAATTTACTTACAGGATACAAAATACTTTCAATACATGAAGCCGAAATCTATACTGCAGCATATATATTTTATCGCAGGATTGAGCATTTTCTTCAATTGATGAATAATAATCAAACACATTTGATTCCTTCTGAAGGCGACATATTAGAAAAATTAGCGAGATATACCGGCAATATGAATTCAGTAGATTTCAAGAATAAGCTTTCTGAACGGAGAAAAGAGGTAAGAATTATTTTTAATTCAATTCTATTGGAAAGTAAAAACTCAACAAGATCTTTTGATAAAATTAAATTTATCGACCATAAAAGAGCTGAAAAAAATCTTCTTTATCTACAAAGTGGGAGCGGATTACTAGAACAAAAAGAGTTTGATAAAAGAACTATTTTATTATTCTCTGAAATTGAAAATTATCTTTTCGATTATTTGAGAAAATCTAAATATCCCGATACTACATTGGAAAACTTTGTACGATTTATTAAGTCACAAAATTTCCCTTCTATATGGTACAATGAATTTCAGAATAATAACTTCTTAACTGCTCTTCTCAAAAATCTTGAATACAACAAAAGAGGAACTGAATACTTATTATTTAATAAAAAAGCAGGTGAATTTCTATTAACAAGAAGGGTGTTTAATTCGATAGATAATGAATCAATAAAAAATCTCACACTAGAAGAATTATCCTTTATACTAACTTTCCAATTTACATTGCGATTATCAAATTTCAAAAAATTAGGAAAATCAATTTCAGCTCAAACAAATTTTCTACTAAATCAATTTTTCACAGAGCATCTAAATGATAGTGATTATTTTGTTGCCACATTAGGAAGTACTGCTACCGGGAATATGACTTTAAATTCCGATATCGATCTAATAATCGTTTCGATTAATTTTAAAAAATCAATTGAATTAAATAAAAACATTTCTGATAAAATCGAAGATCTAAAAAAAGTCATTTATCCATTTTCAGTTGATTTTAGATTAAGACCCGAAGGAAAGAGTAGCCAATTAATATGGGATATTGAAAATTATAAAAAATATATAAAAACAAGAGCTAAGATTTGGGAATTTCAAGCATTATCAAAAATCTGTTTCGTATCAGGGAATATTACTTTATATAACGATTTTTTAAATCAAATTATTCGAGAATTAGCAAATCGCGATATAGATGAAATAAAAAGAGAAATTTTCGAGATGCAAAAAAAAGTAATCTCAGAATCATTCTCTAACATTACCAAAAGCATTAATTTGAAAAAACAGAAGGGCGGTTTTTTAACTTTGGAGTTTTACTTGAATTATTTTATTATGACAGATTCGGTACTCTATAAAAAAGCACTTGGAAAAGATTTTCTATTTCGATTGCGGATGTTGAATAATTTATTAGGCGATAATGTTGCCAGCCAATTAAAAGATACTTTCGAAAAATTGAAGAAATTAGAAAACACTCTTCAAATAGTATTAAACTCACGAAATTCTGTGCTTCCTGAAGAAAAAGAAAAACTCAAATGCTTAAACGATTTTTATCGAATCAAAAAAGGAGAAAATCTAAACAAAGAAATATCGGAACTTATGACAAATATTCATCGTTTATTCCAACTCATCAAATAACATTTCCCTCTGGTCTTTAGTAACTTCTTTGCCTGTAAGGAATGATTTCAGAATTACATCCACCTGCTGAATCAATAATTTTTTATAATACTTAGGAGCATAAATAGAGCCATCAACCATATAAAGACGTTTTGAAGCCTCATCATAGAAAGTGTAACTTATAAATGGGCCACCCATACTTCCATCACTCATATTCCAAAGCCCTTGAGTCATGATAGCATATTTATTATTAAAATTTACTTCCTTTGAAGTCCTAAAATCATTTGTAATTTCTACATAAGCCGAATCATTAGAAGTGGTGTAATACTTTTCTGTCATTCTATTTCTAATAGCATTAATCGAATCGGAATTTAATAGAGCCGGTGAAGAATTTTCTATCCAATGAACAAAAATCCATCTTTCCATATCACTTCCAGGAGAACGGCGCAACCAAACAAAATTATCTTCAGGTTTATCCAATGCTAACTTAAAATCGGTCTGAACATAGATTAACCAATCATAACTTTTAAGCAATTTCGCTTCCACTAATTTATCTTCATAAGTAGGGTTATATAAACTCTTTTTTAATCTCGTATCGGAAGCTTTTTGGAAATAGTATATTAAATTTTCGTGATTATTAAGTATTATCTGAGATAATTTTTCAATTGATGATGCACTTATAAACATCACTAATTGATCTCTCGACCATAAATCATTTTTATTAATTATCGAAGTGGAATCTTCTTGAACGAGTTTAATTACATCTTTACTTAGGACGGAATTTATATATTTAGAAGTAAGAGACCCAGAATTGATAGGGGCGGCAATAATTACATTTTTATATTTCTTTACCTTTTCTAAATCCGAATAATTCTTTCGGATAAGATTAAACATGCTTTCTGATTGCGGAGTATATATAATTTTACCAAATACTGTTAATAAAGCTCCTTCAATTTCAGCAAACTCAACTGAATCCGCGACGATATAAATATCGTCTTCATTTCCGATAGCACGATTTTTATTTTCTCCACAACCTGTGGAAAATAATTGGATTGCGACAAAAGCAACTACTAATAATTTAGATATATTCATAAAATTAGGATGTTTTTTAATATTATACTAAAAGGTGGTTTAATTGTTCCCTATCAATTTGGTACGTTTGCAAGAACTAAAGCCATATCAGGTAAAAATAGATGATACATTATAAGCATAGCTAATGAAACACTTATAGGGATTATAAGATTATCATCTGCAAAACGAGATGAAACATTTTCCGCAATTGCACCAATAGCAACAGCTATAATGCCGATCAAATATTCTTGAACATCTCCATTTACCTTAGGAGTAAGAAAAACGACAATGCAAGAAAAGAAAAAGAAAGCCAAAGTACCCTGAAGACTTTTATCTAAAAATTTTATTGTTCCAAATTTTCTTCCTATGAGAGCGGCGGCGATATCACCCACGATTAAAACTGTGAAAGCCGTAACAACTAATACTTTAGGGAAAATTAAAATTACTATTACAGCTGAAAGGAGAACATAGGTAGCACCACTAAGATTTTTCTTTTTGTGGTCTTTCTCGTGTTCGCGAAGCATAAATCCAAATACTGCGTAAAAGTATTTACTTAGTTTAGTATTTTTTTTATACCGCCCAAGATCTACTATTAATGAAAAAACAGCTAAAGGGATTAGTATCCCTAAAGCTGTTTCTTTAGTAATAAAATAATAGATTACAGGAATCGAAAGAGAACATAGATGAATAGACTTCCTAAGGACTTCGCTTTTATAATCTATATGTCCGCGATCAATTTGATTCAT
>JALNXG010000068.1 GCA_023230485.1 Melioribacteraceae bacterium | reverse complement strand
ATTTACTTCGATAGCCGTTACAACTGTTTTATTAGGTATGTTGACTATCAATGCTGTATTATCGAGAAGAACTAAAGAATCTTTAGCCCCTTTTAATTCAGCTTTATCAACTGCATTTTGTATTCTTGTCAACTCGCCTTCATTAAATTGGATATTACGCGATTCCAATCTTTTTAGCGCATGATTAGAGAATTTTACTTTCTCTAATTCTTCTTTGAATATATCATTAAATGAAGAACGAACAGGATCATTCCTGCGAACTACGGGCTCTTGTTCACGTACAATCGGTATAAAGGGAACAGAGACACCGTTAATTTCAGCCATCATTCACCTCCACTACCTTTAGCATTCAATATCTCTAAGATTGCATCCGATTGATATAGCGCACCATTAATTACAAGCATAGTACCGGACTCGGTGTATTTAACGCCGTCAATCTTTCCTAATTTGTATGTTGATGCCGGAACCATCTTATCTCCATTTAATGCTTTTGCTTCAATTGCAAACGAGTAATTTCCATTTGCTACTTTTACACCATTATTATCGGATAAATCCCAAGAAAGTTTATTCTCTCCTTTATAATTATCTGCACTAAATGTTTTTACTAATCGTCCGAACTCATTAAAAACCTTAATTTCCACTGTTTTTGCATGTTCCGGAAGCTCATAGCCGATATTTATTTCACTTTGACCGTTTACTGTTAATTCATTGCCGCCTACTTTTACTTCTTTACCAATCAAATTTGCATAAAGAGTATTATTTATTGATTGAGTAAGGAAATAATTAGCATCCACGCTTTGTTTCATATAATCATTCAAATTAGTAAGCTGCTCGAGCGAACTGAATTGAGCTAATTGAGCTGAATATTGTGAGCTATCCATCGGATCCATCGGGTCCTGATGTTTTAATTGCTCGATCATCAATTTTAAGAAATCATCTTTACCCAGCTCACTTTTATTTTTCGTTGCGTTGCTTAACGCACCGGATGCATTTGTTATTCCATCTACCATTATATTCTCCTATGCCAAAAATTCGACAGTACTATATCCCATTTTTTTACGGGAATTGTCTTCTTTAGCATCTTCTATTTCAAAATTATTTTCATTCAATGAATTTTTCTTTTTACCGAATGAGTTCTTACCGGCTTTCTGTTCGTTATAGTTTAGACTTACATTCAGACTCGAAACCTGAACTCCTGAAGATTGAATACTACTCTTTAATTGTTCAATATTATTCTGAACGATTTGCCTTACTTGTTCAGATTCTACTTCTATTTTTGCACTAACATGATTATTTATTAAATCAATTACTAATTTCACTTTACCCAATTCATCCGGAGTAATCTGGAAAATCATAGATTGTGTTTCCGGTCTAGCAAGTATTTTATTGATCTCTTTTACAACTTCATTACTTTTAATTAAGCGAATGCTATCTTGCATATTATGTAACTCACTAAATATTTTTTCTTTAGGTGCTTCTACTCTATCTACCGATGGATTTTTAGTAAATTGCTGTAAATTCTTATCAGCAAATTCATTTTTACTTCCAGTATCTGCTTTAGCTTCTGATTCAGCTACTTTCTTACTATTTGAAACTAAATTATCTTTTTCGATTTTAATTGTCTCTTCGGGTTTCATCTCTTTATTGCTTTCAGATTTTATAGATTTCATCAGTCCTGAAATTTCAAATATTTCTAATTCCTTGATAGGTTTAATCACTTCTTTTTCCATTTTTGAAGCAATTAAATCGCTATTATTTTTTATTTCTACCTTTACTTTATAATCTTTTTCTTCAATTACATTATTTATTTCATTTGATTCTGTTTTTTTACTGATAGTTTGGTTTTTTTCTGTCGGTATCGCTTCATCAATATCATTTGAATATTTTACTTTTTCGGTTATCGGGTCACTAATTTTATTTATTTCCACGTTTTCTTTATGCTTTAAAGGAGCTGGGGTTTCAACTTTTAATGCCTCTTTAGTAGCAACCGGAGCTTCTGCTTTCACTTCTGCTTTCACTTCTGCTTTCACTTCTGTTTTCACAGGTGCAGGAGTTTCAGTTTTCACTGCTTCTTTAACAGGGACAGAAGTTTCGGCTTTTTTAGCTTCGTTCACTGCTTCTTTAACAGGGACAGAAGTTTCGGCTTTTTTAGCTTCGTTCACTGCTTCTTTAACAGGGACAGGAGTTTCGGCTTTTTTAGCTTCGTTCACTGCTTCTTTAACAGGGACAGGAGTTTCCGCTTTTTTAGCTTCGTTCACTGCTTCTTTAATAGGAGCATGTGTTTCTGCTTTGACTGTCTCTTTAGTAGCAACCGCAGTTTCAGTTTTCACTGCTTCTTTAACAGGAACAGGAGTTTCCGCTTTTACTTTAGTATCCACCACTTCGGCAGGCTTATCAGATACAAGAGTTTCCTTTGCAACTGTTGCTTCTGCAAGATTATTTGCAGGCTTCTCAACTTTAGTTTTCACTACATTTTGAAAAACACCTGATTCTTTCATCGTTGATTTTTGTGACGTATCATCCTTAACAACTGAATTTTTAATATCTTTAACTTCTGCCGGCTGTAATTTTTCAGATTCTATTACTACTTTTGCTGACAAAACTGTTTCTTTTATTTCAATTTTTTCAGGATTTACTTTACCTTCGGTGCTGTCAATATTTTCCTTCTTTACTGCCTTAGGAGTCTCAGTTTTTTCTGATTTTGCGGGAACTCCTTCAACCGAATTTGAATTAACCACTTTATTAGTTTTTATCTCTGAATACAATTTTGCACTTTCTAAAGGTTGTGTATTATTTAATTTTGTTTCTAATTTAGCTGTCTCTGTTTCATTTATTTTCGGTTCTATTTTTACAGCTTCTGTTTCATTTAATTTCGGTTCTACCGATATCTTAGCATCCGTTGGCTTAGCAGTTTCTGTAGCTATATTTATCTTTTCGCTTGAATCCTGAACCTTTACTGAAAAATGTTTTTTCGGCATAGAAAGTTCAATCGGCGATTGTTTACTTTGCTTTATAGGTGCTTCAACATAGCCATTATTTATATCATTTGTGTTTTCAGAAATTTCCTTAGACCCAATTTCGCTTGGTACAGGATTATCTATTGCTGAAACAGTTTCTACATTTGAAGCTGATGTTTTATTTATAATTTTTATTGGTTCTGAATTTGAGATTGAAGTTTTATTTACAGCCAGAACATTTTCTGAATTAGACACTGGCACTTTATTTAACTCCAAGACAGGTGAAGGTTTTGATTTAGATTTATTTATTAAAGGATTTAAATTTGTTTTTAGAATCTCGCTATTTTGTGTAATCGGGTTAGTTTTTGTTTCTTCGATTTCCATAACAGGTAAAGAGTTAATTAGTACCGAACTCTCAACTGGCAATGCACTATTCTCATTTGAATTTTCAAGCGGTAAGGTAGAGGTAACATTTGTTGGAACTATTGTTACAAGTACTTCTTTTGTTTCCGTTTTAATTTTTATTTCAAAAGAGTATTCAGGTTTTGAATCAACTTTGGCAATATTCTCAAATTCAGGGACACTTTCCTTTGATAAATCTAATTCTCCTAATTTTTGATTAACAGATGCCACTAATTCAATTTTTTGATTTTCATCTTCTACAGCAATAAATTTAACAGGTTCTACATTTACAGTATTATCGTTCACAGATTCTGCATTTGCATCGTCTGCTTTCAATGGTGTAGTATTCACCTCCACAACATTCATTGGGATTTTTTTCACTTCTAGACCTAAATTTTTGTTAGCATCTAAAAGCTCACGAATTTTATTTATTAACTCTTTTACCGTTCCTTTATCAAAAGAAAACTCTTTGCCTACAAGTTCTTTTTCATTGACTAATTTTGGTACTTCATTTAGTTCATTAGGAGATTCAAGATTTTGAACGTTTTGTAAAGCTGATAATATCTGTGATAATTCAGATATAAGAAGGTCTGGTTTTTCATCAGCAAAAACTTTTTGTACCGGCTGAGGAATTTCTGCATCTGCTTCAAATACCTTAATAATATTAGAAAATAGAAATTGTTGCGATTCAAGTTTAGGGAAAGAAATCACCTGTGAACTATCAGCACTTGTAAGTTGATTAAGAAAAAGTGGGTTTAAATTCATTGTAAATTCATTATCCTTGTAGCAGCTTCCGGTTGCAATTCAGAGATTATTTCAGCTGCTTTCTTTTTTTTCATGGAAAATAATATCTCTCTTGCTATATTATCGGAATAACCTTGGATTATTTTAGCGGCTTTTTTTGTATCCATCGATTCATATAGTTTTATGCTGTTTTTCAACCATGAATTATACGTGCTATCCTTTTTAATTTTCATGTTATTTTTAACAATATTATCAGGGACTATTACAACGGATGAAGGTAAAGATTTAACATTCCCATTTGCCTTTTCATCTTTTAATTTTTTTATTTCAGCTAAAAGAAGTTTTAGTGAATCTAATTTTACTGGATCGCTCTCTTCTACAACCGGATTAATGTTACTTCCATTTTTCAAAAGTGAATCAATCTTTGCTTCAGTATCTACCGGCTTGATAACAGGTTTTGGAGATACCTCAGTTTTTGCATTCAATGAATCTTTTACGGTTTTAATGCTATGATCAGCGGGACTAAAATCAAAAGTAAAAACATTTTTGTATCTCCCCGCAGCATAATACATCCCCCCCGTTACTGCAATAAATGCAAATATAAAAATCACAACGTAAATTAATTTCTCTTTCAATTTTCTTTCCTCACAAAATTAGTGATTGCTATATCGTTTAATTGCATCAATTCTTCACGATTAGATTCAACCATAAATTCTTGTTTTTTATTCTCTTTTAATGTCTCTAAAATTTGAATCTCTTTTTTCTTTTCTCTTAACTCGACAAATTTCTTCTCTTTTTTCGATTTCAAATCGATTATCACCTTTACAAAGGAATCTATTTGTCCTTCTAATTGTTTAATATAGATTTTAGAACTTCTATAATTAAGTGCAGAAATTTTTCCCATGCCGATTTCATTTTCAAGCGATTTAATATTACGCTTTAGGATTTCAATCTTGCTATCAACAGAATAGATTTCCTTTTCAATAATTGAAATATCTTTCATAATATTTTTTTCAAATATTTCTTTAACTCTTACAATCGAATCAAATTGAAACTTAAATTTTCCCATAATTTATCAGCCGTTATTAATGTCAATTATTTGATTTAGCCTTTCAACTGTATCTGCATATAAAGCTTTTTCATAAATATCTTGTTTGAGAAACGACTTTAATTGACCAATTTTAGAAATTGCTTTATCAATTGAAGGGTTACTCCCCTTAACGTAAGCTCCAATATTTATTAAATCTTCGGCATCGCGATGAGTAGAAAGAAGCTCATTAAAATTCATAACTTTTTTTAAGTGGTCATGATCAACAATATCCGGCATAACTCTGCTCACGCTTTGGAGCGTATCGATTGCGGGATAATGCCCTTTATTTGCTAATTTCCTTGAAAGGACTATATGTCCATCTAAGATTGAACGGACAGCATCAGCGATTGGTTCTACCATGTCATCTCCATCAACAAGGACAGTATAAATACCTGTAATAGAACCCTTTTCTGTATTTCCTGCTCGTTCAAGTAGTTTTGGAAGCAGTGCAAAAACAGAAGGAGTATATCCTTTACTTGTAGGGGGTTCTCCGATTGTTAAACCAATTTCTCTTTGAGCCATCGCATATCGTGTTACCGAATCCATCATTAATAAAACGTTTAATCCAAGGTCACGGAAATATTCTGCTATTGTAGTGCCAACATAAGCCCCTTTCATTCTAACTAATGGAGACTTATCGCTTGTAGCGACAACTACGACAGACCTTGCAAGACCTTCGTCACCTAAATCTTTTTCAATAAATTCTCTAACTTCCCTTCCGCGTTCTCCGATCAAAGTTATAACATTTACATCTGCACTTGTATTTCTTGCTATCATTCCAAGAGTTACACTTTTTCCCACTCCGCTTCCTGCGAAGATTCCTACTCTTTGACCTTTGCCAATAGTAAGCAAACCATCAATGGCTCTTACGCCTGTCTGAAGTGGTGTCATAATTCTTTTTCTTTCAAGAGGATTCGGAGGTTCGCGATGTGCATCTTTCTGAACCGCAAAATTGATTTCACCTTTACCATCCATCGGATTTCCAAGTCCATCGATTACTCTTCCAAGAAGTTCTTTGCCTACAGGGACAGTAAATCCTTTTCCCGATGCTCTTATTTCACATGCAGGAGAAATATTATGTACTTCTCCAATAGCTATCGAAAGAACTTTTCCTGCTTTGAACCCCACGACTTCTGCTTTACAAACTTCAATTCCATTTTGGTCAATTATAGTACAAATTTCCCCCATAACCGCGTTTGGACCAATGGAGACAATAACCAAACCAACCACATCGACTACCTTACCATTTACCTTAAAAGATTCTGCAGAGTTAATAACTCTCGAAAACTTTTCCATATATTGATCATGAAGCGTCATTATTTATTATTCTCTTCTAACTTTCTTTTGAGCTCATCTAATTGAGTAGTGATTGTAGCATCAACATTCCCAATATCAGTTTCAATTAAGCATCCACCTCTTTCTATTCTATTATCGCCTTCATAATTTATTCTACTGAAAGAACCGGTGGAAATTGATTCTTTCTTATATTGGTTAAGCTGTGATAAATCCTCCGGATGCAGTTTAATTTTTACTTCATTCGCTCCAATAACTTTATTAATTGCATTCTTAATCACATCATTTATAAAAGGGTCATTATTGATTTCTCTTTGAACAATCTTTTCAGCTACAATGAAAGCAGTATCAAGAACTATTTTTTCGAAAGACAATTCATATTCTTCAATCTTTTCGTTGAAGGAATTAGTCAGATGATAAACTTCCTCATATTTACGATAAAGTTTTTCTGAATAATCTTTTTCCAATTCAATTTTTATCTTTTGTTGCCCATCCTTCACACCCTGTAAATACGTTTCTTCAAGTTTTTGTTTAATAGAAACGATATCTTGGACTTCTTGAATCGGTTCAGAAGAGAATCCTTTAATATTTATTTTCGGAGCAGAATTGATCCTTAAGATGCTAGACATATACCTCTTCCGGACCGCCTCTTAAGTTCAATGAAATTTCTCCATTCTCTTCAAGGGCTTTAATTACATCAATAATTTTTCCTTGCGCTCCTTCCACTTCTTTTAATTTTACCATACCCATATACTGTAATTCTTCTCTTAAAAGATCGGCAGCTCTTTCAGACATATTCTTGAATATTTTCTCTTTTAATTTTTCTTCCGATATCTTGAGAGCGAGTGCAAGGTCTTTTCTATCTACTTCTCTAAGAATCTTTTGAATGTCTTTATCAGCTATGTTTACAATTTCGTCAAAAATGAACATAAGTCTTTTAACTTCATAAGTAATTTCGGGGTCAATATCTTCCATCTTAGTAAGAATATCTTTCGTTAAGGTAACACTCAAACGATTTAAAATACCGGCAAGACATTTAGAACCACCAAGCTTGCCAACAGATTGACTCATTGAAAGTCCGGCTATATCATCCACTACATGTTCGATCTGTTTTAATGTTTGTGGAGCAATTTTACCAAGTGTGGCTATTCGAAGTGCAACATCAGTTCTAAGATCCTCTGGCAATTCTTTAAGTGCATTCGCTGTTTGATCCGGATTTAATTGAGAAAGGATCAATGCCATTGTTTGAGGATGCTCTTTATTAAGAAAATTAATTAATTGAGCCGGCTCTGCCTTTTTCAATACATCAAATCCTTTTAAGGTAGTTAATCTTCTTACTTTATCGATTATTTCACGAGCACGAGAAAGTCCGAATGTTTTCTCTAATACTGCCTGTGCATAATCGATACCACCTTCAAGAACATACTCACGGGCAGTTACCATTCCATAAAATTCGGAAACTACCACATCAACTGTCTTAGCAGGAATATTCTTTACTTTCGATATCTCTGCAGATAATAGCTCAACATCGACAGGATCGAGAAATTTAAAAACAGAAGCAGCAGCTTCGATATTTAAAGCAACCATCATTAAAGCCGCTTTTTGAATACCTGTTACTTCTGATGCTATTTCTTTAAGTTGTTTCAATTCAGATTTCATCTTCATGCATCCACGCATTTATAAGTTTGGCTGCATCCACGGGATTCTTGGATACATAATTAACAATTTTTTCTTGCTGATTCTTTTTAACTAAAGCTTCTTCAGAGATTTCATCTTCCAAATCGCCCACCGGTAAACTCTGCTTCCTTTTTTGAAATGCCAGTTTAGATGTAGCGCTACTTTTATCAATCTTTAAATTCATTGCAGGTGCAAGTGAAGACATCGACATTTCTCCACCACCCGGGCTATATGTCCCGATTATTATTTTTTCATTCTTTAATTTTTTCATTAAACTTTTTAGCACTAAGATTGAAGAAACAATTGCCACTAAAATCAGCACTAAATTAATATATTGGTCGACTTGCGGAACGAGAGTTGCTTGTTCTTCTAAATCCAGATTATCAACCGGTTTTACTTCAAATGGAATGCTTACTAATGAAAATTGATCATTTCTTTGAATATCTATACCAACGGCATTCTTCACTAAGTCTTCTAATTTTTTTAATTGTTCCTGCGATCTAGGTTCAAAAACCACTTCAGTCTTCTCGCCATTCTTTACTTCCTTCGCAATATCATTTATAACGGCAGCGACACTTAATCGTGAAATATTTCCACTGCCTTCAACAACTTTTTGAATGGTTTTATTTATTTCATAATTCGTAACAACATTTTGATTTGTTGCACTTGTAGAATCAGAATAAGATTTCCCTTCATTATTTGTTTTTACAGTCTGCTCACTAATCGCCACCTGAGAATCAGGATCATACTGCTCCATCGTCTTTTCTACTTGATCGAAATTAATATCAGCATTTATCTGAACCATCGCATTCCCGATTCCAAGTACATTATCTAATATCGATTGTGCTTTATTAGCAAGATATTTTTCAACCGTTTGTTTAATTTCATACTGTTTACTTGAAGCAAAAGCTAATGGACCATCTTCTGTATCAGAGGAAAGAATTCTACCGTGAGTATCAATAACTGAAACTTTACTTACCGGAAGACCTTCCACACTGCTGCTTACAAGATTAACGATTGAAAGAATATTTTCTTTACTTAAACTGCCGTTTCCTTTTAGTTTCAGGACAACTGATGCAGTGGGTTCTTTTTCATCTTCTTTGAAAATAGATCTTTGAGGTATAACAATATGAACGCGAGCCGCTTGCACTCCATCGATTTGCGCTATTGTTCTACCGATTTCCCCTTCGAGAGCACGTTTGTAATTTAGCTTTTGCATAAATTCGGACATACCCATATTAGCTTTATCGAATATTTCATATCCGATCATTCCGGAGCTTGGAATTCCTTTTCCTGCGAGAGAAAGACGAGTTTCATAAAGTTTTTCTTTAGGAACTTTAATTGTCTGACCATTATCTTCAATCTTATATAGGATTTTTTGACTTGAGAGATGATCAATAACTTTAGATGCATCTTCGGGCGCAAGCCCTGAATATAAGGTGGAGTAACTTGGTTCATTTAACATAAAAAGCATTAAAACGAGCAAAACACCGGTAAGTAAAATTCCACCTACCATCATAAATTTTTGCTTCGCATTTAGCTTATTGAATATTCCTAAAATAGCTTGTAATGGATTTGAGTTCATTTTATAACGGAATCCTTGTTAATTCTTTATACATATCTAAAGTTTTATTTCTTATTTCCATAAGGAGGTCTAAACTAGTCTTTGCTTTTTCGCCGGCAAGCATCACTTCATGAAGTTCAATACCTTCGCCGGATACAAACCCTTCAATAGCTTTTGCTGAATCTACCTGAGATTTATTAACATCATTAATAACATTCATTAGAGTATTTCCGAAACCTTCTGCGGGTGCTGCTTTCTTTTCTAAATCTGTCATCGGATTCGACATAATTTTAGTCAATCTTTCAATATTCATATTATCCTCTCCTATCTAATAGTGAACCTACTGATACGCCGGTGGCTTTTCCACGTGCATTATAAAATTCATAGTTCATTATCTCTTTCTGTTTCTGCGGATATGCTTCAGCAAAATATTTTTTCTCTTCGCCTGAAATTTCAGGACTGTTAAGAGAAAATTTTTCTTTTACCGGTGAAGTATTTCTAACAGTATTTAATGAATAAGTACCAGCTTGATTAGGAATAATTTTCATTCTATATCTCCAAAGAATCTTTTATCATTTGTTTTGATGAAGTAAGTGCAGTTAAATTTGCTTCATAGCTTCTTGATGCTGCTATCATATCTACCATTTCATTAATTATATTAACGTTGGACATCTCCACATAACCTTTATCATCTGCATCCGGATGCTCGGGCATATAAACTACTTCGCCTTTATTGTTATCTGTTTCTTCATTTATTGTTACATCGCCTTTCATTTCAGGTAAATTAATTTCACCTTGATTCTGAAGTGAAAGATGATTTTCATTCGACTTTAATAATTTTATAGATTGGTTCTCTAATTTGAGGTTTGAAGCAAATGACGATTGCTCTGTTTTTACGTTAAGCATTTTTCTTTTGTATGGAGAACCGTCAGCATTACGAACTGAATCTGCATTAGCAATATTTTCAGAAATAATGTCCATCTTTTTCCTCTGGATACTCATTCCTTTAGAACTAATACTAAATCCCAAAAAACCACCATCAATTTTCATACTCTACCTCCGCCTTTAATTACATTTTGGATCGAACGGTAATACTCTCCCGATTTTTTCGATGCGAATTTGAATCGAAGTGTATTTTCCGCCAATTGCGACATCTCATCTTCGATATTAACATTATTAATACCAGAAGTTTCTTCAGATTCTTTATCGAGAACTACTTCAAATTTTTCTGAGTCAGAACCTGCATTTGATACACCAAAGTGTTTTGAATTTTCGGTCTTTAAGGTGGAGTTGATATTGCTTTCAAAGAGATTTTTGAATTGTACTTCTTCTCTTTTATAGTTTTCTGTACCTACATTGGCAATATTTTTAGATATGACTTTATTTTTTACTGCACAATAATCGAGTAAATTTTCAAGTAATTTAATTGTGTTCGCCATTTTCCACCTGGAATTATTTTATAATATCTATTCCAAATGGAATGCCAAACAGAAATAGGGATTTTAGACTGTTTTTAAGGTAAAATTGGGGTAAATTGGCTAAATATGTACAGCTGGGGTTTATTATTCAGAATAATCTAGAATAATACTTTTTGTCATTCCGCATGAACAAACGAATTTTATCTCTTTCACGTTATCGTTTGCGTCTTTTTTGAGATATATTTTTACATCATCAAAATCTTCATGCTCTAATGTAATCTTCGTAAAACCCTTTAAAGAGATATCAGTAGATTTAATTAAATTACCGCTTTTTTCAGAGTTTTTAGAAAAAATATCTTTATATAAATTGTCTTTAAATTCGTCCATTACGCAACTACCTTATTAATCATTTCAGGAATCTTTTCTAAAGGGAGAATTGAATCGGCTAGTCCAGCATCAACAATCGCTTTAGGCATACCGTAAACTACACAACTTCTTTCCTCTTGTGCAATAGCATAACCACCAATCTCTTTTAATTTTTTAATCGCCTCATAACCATCTTTTCCCATACCGGTCATAATAACTCCGAGAGTCTGCTTTCCATAAATTTCAATAACGGAATTCATCATAACGTCAACCGCAGGTCGATGAAGCGTATAAGAAGGTTCTTCAGAAATCTCAATAATAGAATTAGCCATGCCCATTTTTTTTACAGACATGTGGAATCCGCCCGGAGCGATATAAATAAAACCATTTTCTACTTTTTCGCCATGCTCTGCTTCTTTAACTGATAGAGGACACATTCCATTTAATCTTTCAGCAAGAGATTTTGTAAAACGAGGTGGCATGTGCTGAACAATAAAAATCGGTATTCTAATTCTTTCCGAAAGTAAAGGTAAAATCTTTTGAAGTGATAATGGACCACCGGTGGATATACCCAGAGCAACAGCTTTATATCCAATTCGAGGAATATCTACCATTGCCTTTGCTGGAATATTGGTGGATGTAGGTCGTGAAAGTGAATGAAGTCTTTTTAATCTATCATTTAGCTGTTTCTGTTTAACAATCTCTTTTACTTTCAGAATTAAATCTTCTTTAATCTTGGTTATATTGATATTTACAAATGAAAGCTCCTTCGGAATAAAATCGACAGCACCAAGTTCTAATGCTTTAAGAGTGGAATCAGCACCTTCAGTAGTAAGAGAACTCACCATTAATACAGAAGTAGGACATTCTGCCATAATTTTCTTTAATGCAGTAAGTCCATCCATAATTGGCATTTCTATATCAAGAGTAACAATATCAGGTCTTAATTTTTTTACCATTTCAAAACCATCAAGACCATTGCGGGCAGTGCCAACAACATTAATATCGGGATCGCTTTCAAGCATGATAGAGAGCGATTTCCGCATAAAAGCAGAATCATCAACAATGACAACTGAAATTTTATTCAACAAGACTATGTTCCAATTTATTTAAAAGTTCATTAATATCAAGAATAATTACTACTGTTCCATCTCCCATGATAGTAGAACCGGCAATACCATCAATTTTGCCAAGATAATCGCCGAGAGATTTTATAACTACCTCCTGCTGCCCAACTAATTCATCTACTTTAATACCGAATCTCTTTTCACCAATACCAAGTTCTACAATATACTGCCATTCGTTTTCGTTTCTCTCACCTGTAATTACACCATCAAGTAAGTTTTTCAAATCAATAATTGGAAGAACTGTATCGCGTAGGTTTACAACTTCATTTCCTCTAATAGTTTCAATCTGTTCTTTATTTACTCGAATAACCTCAATCACCGAATGCAAAGGAACAACCATAGTTTGCCCGACAGCTTTAACTATCATTCCGGAAATAATAGCAAGAGTAAGTGGAAGTTTCAGAACAATAGTAGAACCTACACCGATTTCTGATTCTACTGTAATAGAGCCGCGTAACCTAGCAACATTAGTTTTAACAACATCCATTCCTACACCTCTACCCGATACATTTGTAACAACTTCTGCGGTAGAGAATCCGGGATGGAAAATTAAATTATATATTTCCTGCTTTGTTAATTCTTTTGATTTTTCTCTTGAAAGAAAACCTTTTTCGATTGCCTTTTCCTTAATCTTTTCGGGATCAATTCCTTTGCCATCATCCTTAATTCTAATAACAATATTATTTCCTTCATGCTCGGCAGAAAGAACGACAGTACCTTTTCTCGGCTTACCATTTTTTTCTCTTAAATCAGGCAATTCGATACCATGATCGACAGAATTACGGATTAAGTGAACCAAAGGATCATTTATTTCTTCAATAAGGTTTTTATCTACTTCAGTATCTTCACCAAAAATATTTAGTTCAGCTTCTTTATTTAATTCTTTACATAAATCTCTTATAACTCGAGGAAATCGATTAAATATTTTTCCGATTTTAATCATTCGAAGTTTCATTACCACTAATTGTAATTCTGTAGTCATTAAATCGATTTGCTTTGTCGCGTCAGCAAGATTCTTGGCATAATTAGTTCCCTCATATTCTAGTGAAAAAAGAGAATTAACCTGAGCAAGGCGGTTACGTCCGAGTACAATTTCGGATGCTATATTTAGGAGTGCATCCAAACGATCAACGTCCACTCTAATTGAATTATCAGCTTTCTTAGTTTCGACAGCCTTAGCCGCGACTTCATGATGATGTTCTTTAATTTCACGATTCATTACTTCCGGAAGTTTTTGCTCCGGTTGTTTTATAACTTCAATTTCATTCTCTTCATATTCAATAGAAGTTATAGAAGTCTCGAAAGATATCTCTTCCTGCACGATAGATTCCTCATCAACATCTATTATTGGTTCGGAAGCTAACATATTCTGAAAATCTTTTATATCAGGCAGTGGTTCATCTTCGTCGATTTTAACACCATTATTCATTTTTGCAATTACACCTAGAAGCATTTCTGATACTTCGGTTACATCGAGGTCTTCATTCTGATCGTTTTCAATTTTATCTAATAATGCTTTTATGGAATCATAGCCATAAATAATAGCATCCATTAAAGCAGTATCTAATTTAGCTTCTCCCTTTCTTAATTTATTGAGAATGTCTTCACATTTATGAGTAACCTGCGGAAGTTTTTCCAATCCAAGAAATCCTGAGGTTCCTTTGATTGTGTGGAAAGATCTGAAAATCTGATTAAGCAAATCAGGGTCTTCCGGCTGTCTTTCTAATTCAATCAAGTCAACATCTAATTTTTCGAGAATTTCTTTAGTTTCAAGAAGAAAGCTTTCTACAATCTCCTTCATTTCAGGATCAATTAACATCGGGTTTTGCATAATCTTATCCGTTATTTAGCAAAAAGTTTGTCGATTTCTTCTTGAGACGTTTTTGTGTTTTCTAAAACAAGTGTATCGACCAAATCTTGTTTTTCAGTTGATCTATCATAACGAGCATTTTCATTAAACGTACCATTACTTAAAGCATAATCACTATCCTGTCCTGTAATAGAATTAGGATCAAATTTCGGTATAGGTTTGTCTTGTTGTTTACCTAAATCACTGAGTAATGATGATAATTTATCTTGCACAGAATCAATAAGATGATTAACAGAAGCAAGCTGCTGCGAAGTTATATCCTGAACTTGAAGAGAAATAGTAATTCGGGAAGAATCCATTTCTATTTTCTCCACAACTTCATTTAAGGCTTTTATTTTCTCGCTATTTTGATCAGTTTTTAATTCTGCCAAACCGTTTTTAATAGTGGAAAGATCAACAAACATATCATCAATAATATCGAGAATTTCACTCGTAGCAATTTCATTAGCACTTGTAACACTATTTATTTGATTTGAAGCTTTAGGTATCTTACTGGTGCTGTCTTGAATAGAATTATTTACATTTTCTAAAAGCGGAACAATGTCACTCATAAAATCTATAATTTTCTGAATTACAGGTACAATTTTCTGACCAAAAACGAAGAACTGTTTTAAGTCGCCCAATTTAGAAAAAACATTTTCCATACTATTTTTAGAATCCATTAGTGCTCCCAATTAAATACTTGCTAAAATTTGATCGATTTTTTCGCGTAAGATTTGAGGTGTAAACGGCTTAACCACATAGTTATTTACCTTTGCCTGTAATGCCTCAAGTATATCTTCTTTAAGTCCTCTTGTAGTTACCATTAAAATGGGAAGTTTACCATACTTATCATTAGAACGTATAGAACGAACTAATTCTAAACCGGAAACTTCCGGCATATTCCAATCAGTAATAATAAAATTAATGGTTGAATCAGCATCAAGTTTGGAAATAGCCTCTCTCCCATCACCGGCTTCCACAAAATCAGTATAACCGATAGCTTTAAGAGAATTTGCAACAATTCTGCGCATTGTAGTGGAATCATCAACCACTAAAAATTTTTTTTGTGTCATTTTTTTGTTTCCCTTTAATTCAAATATTTAGATACTTCATACAATACTCTTTTCGGATCAAATGGTTTTATCAGATAAGAGTTAGCTCCGCATTCTAATCCTCGTTGAATATCGTCATTGCTTCCTAAAGATGAAAGTACGATTATCGGCAGCTCCTTAAGATCAGAATTATTTCTAACGATATTTATTAATTCAAACCCATCGACATTCGGCATATTTAAGTCTGTTATCAATAAATCAATCTTATTATTAGGCAGTTTTTCTAATGCTTCCATACCGTCAGAGCAGGAAATGATGTCATATCCTTTAACTGTCAAAGCGACAGAAACAAATTTCCTTATTGTAGGAGAATCATCTGCCACTAAAATTACACGTTTCATTAAATACTACTCCTTTTTATATCCAACTGTTTTAGGAAAACTTACTACATTAAATGCTTTTGAAATTCCTTGTAATGTTTCGGAATAACCGATAAACAAATACCCATTTCTATTCAGTGAATTATATAGATGTGAGATTACTTTTATTTTAGATGCTTGATCAAAATAAATTAGTACATTTGCACAAACTATAATATCGAAATTGAGCATAGTTTTCATCATAAAATCATCATAAAGATTCATTAACTTGAATGAAGCCATCTTCTTTATTTCGGGTACAACTTGAAAAGTACCGCCACCCGTTATAAAATATTTTTTTAGATAGTATGGAGGGCAGTTCCTAATGGAATATTCTTTATATAGTGCTTGATTAGCAGTAGCTACTATCGATGTGCTAATATCTGTACCAACAACTTCAAGTTCAATCTGAGGATATTTTGGTTTAATAAGATCTTGAAACACCATAGCGATCGAATAAGCTTCCTCACCAGATGAACTAGCGGCACTCCATACTCTAATTTTATTGCTTTTTCCGGCTTTCTTTGCAATTATTTCGGGAAAGATGGATTGAACCATTGCGTCTAATTGTGGCTGATTTCTAAAGAAGAAAGTTTCATTAATTGTAATTGCCTCATAGAAATATTTTTTTTCTTCACTCATTAGATTTCCTGCACTTTTAAGAAGAGCGAAATATTCTTCATACGTTCTGAGACCTAAATAATTAATTCTACGCTGAAGCCGGCTTTCCAATAAATATTTTTTATTATCTTGGAAATAAATACCTGTATTAGTATAAATATATTTACGGATATCTTGAAAAAGAGAAAGCGACATATAAAGTTGCTTCTGCGCACTATTCGTTAATGTTTGGCTTAGGTCAGGCAATTTAAAATCTGATAATTGGCTCATATTCTTTTTTTGATTATGGATTAATGTGATTTTTTGATTTAGAACTTAATATTTCTGATGCTCTTTCTCTTACCATCTCTTCCGAGTCACTCGAAAATTTTTCTATTATTTCAGTTACATCGGGGGAAAAAATATTATCCAATATTTCTAATAATCTTAAACGATTCCATAAATTTTCATCAATAACCATTGAATCAATAAATAGAAGTGCACTTTCTGTATCTAATAAAAATATCAATTCCATTGCTGCTCTTCTAACTTCTTCATCATGATAATTTAGGCAGTCGCTTACTGCATATACAATATTTCTTTTTTGAACTGACTGCAGATTCTGTTCCGGCAATTCATTAATTGTGTATTCTGTAACACTTAAGAAGAGATTTAAGATATGTAACAGATTTTCAGGTTTATGACTTACTATTCTGGGGAACTCCTCAAAAAGATATTGTGTATTGCGGTACATTTTTGATTTTATAATTTCATCCAATTCATAATCTTCACCGAGGAATTTAAGCGAAGTCATCAATATATCTTTATCATTAAATACATTTATTAGGGAGAGGGCAATTTTTTTATGCTCAGGATTACCTTCTTGAAGAGTGTACATAAGTAAATTTTTCATTCTATCATCAAATGGAATATCAAGATCAAACTTCTCTTTAAGCATAAATAGCGATGTAATAAGAGGCCATACAAGCGGACCATGTATTTCGGCAACTTTTTCTAATAAGAAGAAAAATGTTTCTACATCACCAATTGAACCGAGACTTTCGAGAATAGAATATTTAATAAGGTCTTCTTCTTGTGGAAATTTTTCTATTAGAAAATGTAGTGCTTTCTGTGATCCGATTTTTCCAAGTGCTTCTACTACCGAAGGGACATAGAGTTCATTACGACCATAAAGAAGAAGCAAAATATCAACCGAATCCTCATATCTGATATTACCAAGTGCTTCAATACAAGCTAGAATAACATTATCATTTTCGTTTGAGCTTAATACCGAAAGGATATGACTAACTGCATTTTCGCTTCCGATCATTCCGAATATATCAATAATAAACTTTTGGTCATCATCGTTTTTGCCTATACTATATTCGGTCAGCGGATCAATTACCTCTTCACCGACTTTTAAAAGTAGTTCACCAACTAAATTTCTTAATTGAATTTTGTTAGAGGATATAAGATGAGCTAATTTTAAAGGAGCATCCACAGGCTTCTTAGAAGTAATGACCATTGCAGATGCATTTCTAACACCCTTATCTTCATCTTCGATTAATGCACAAATAAAATTGCAATATTCATCGACATTATCGATTAACATCATTTCATCTAAAAAATAGAGCTTATCATCGACCGAGATAGAACCGATCTCTTTTAAGTCGAAATTTTGGTTTTTAATATTTTCCGGAAGCATTTTCTCTCATATTCTTGTTTCAAATTTATTTTCAATTAACGTGCCTAATATTTTTGCCCTTTTTTACCTGTTTTCTAGCAACTCAATGGCATAAATGCTTAATATTAGCCAACTGCGAATTAATCATCACGAATATTATCGAAGGTTTATCGATTTTATTTAGTTTTTCTAAAAAAGATTAAAGTTTTTTTTTGAAGTAACGATAATATGACGGGACTAAAACTTAGAAGAAAAATAAAAAAATAGATAATTTGATGAACTCAGAATTAATAGAGAAATACTATCCGTCCGAAAAAAAAGGGAAAGAGAATCAAATTCTTTTAGAGAAAATAGGATTTCTCGAAAAAGAAATTGAGGAATTAATTGTCGATAAAACAAGTAAAGAAGTATTTATTTCTATTATCGCACATGATCTTAAAAGTCCTTTTCAAGGTTTATTAGGAATCAACGATCTTCTTCTATCATCACTCGATCAATTAGATAAAGAAGAGATTAAGGAATACATTAAATATATGCGTACATCTATTGATAGTATTTATTCATTAGTCGATAAATTGCTTCAATGGAGTAGAGTATTAATCAATCAGATGCCGTTTAATATAACCAAATGCAATCTATATGAAGAAATGAACGGTGCTATTCTATTATACAATACTGCTTTAAGGATAAAGGAAATTACCATTTTAAATAATATTGATATAAATTCGTATTGTTACTCTGATGAGAATATGTTAAACACGATATTTAGAAATTTAATTTCTAATGCGATCAAATTTTCACCAAAAGTCAGTGCAATCGAAACAGGTTCTATAAAAACCGATAGTGCTATTATTGTTTGGGTAAAAGACTATGGGGTCGGAATAAGTAATGAAAATAAAGAAAAATTATTTCGACTAGATCAGCATTTTTCCATGACAGGCACAAACGATGAAACCGGAAGCGGACTTGGGCTTTTACTTTGTCAAGAATTACTAAAGAAAAACTCAGGTAAAATTTGGTTTGAAACTGAACTTGGTTCAGGTTCTATTTTTTACGTTTCACTTCCTTCTTCTTTAGATGAGTTGGCAGATGAAAGAGATTAACAAAATCACAAATATTGATCCGATAGAAAAAAAAGGTACAGAGAT
>JALNXG010000067.1 GCA_023230485.1 Melioribacteraceae bacterium | reverse complement strand
GTAGTAAATATACTATACGTATGTTATTGGTTTATATATAGTTTCACAAACCTGTTTCAATATTTTAACATAATTTTAAACACTTTATATGTTTTTTCAACTTTATATTCTAACATTTATGTAATTTATATACCTATAATAATTATAAGTATAATTTTATTCTATTTTGAATTAATATGAGTATGACTTATTAATGGCTATAACATTAAAAAAAGAAGAACTTTCCTTTGGATATAACTACATCATAGGACGGAACAAATATAATTTTAAAAATGCTTTGTCTCTTATATTGGATTCGGAACAATTAAAAATATTTTTGTTAGAATTAGATGAATTTTATTCTCAAATGCCTGAAACTGAAGATATTCCACTTTACTCTGATAAAGGGGTTGTGTTATTTCAAGACGTTAGAAATCCAGATGCGTCAAAAAGAACTGATATGAAGACAAAGGATCATGTTGGTGGTGATCAACAATTTATTAAAAGTTCATTAAAAAAGAAAGAGTGGTTATATGAACTAATTAATAATAGAATTAATGAACTTCGGACAGTCAAAGATTCGATTAATGAGAATAAAGAGCAAATAGTCACTGAACTACTTGTTTTAACAATTGAAGAGATATATGATTTTCTAAACTTACATTTTAAAATTGATCTGGAAAAGGAAGAGTTTACTTCTGACGAAAATCATTCTTTTGTAACTATAAGTGGTAGTTCTTGTAAGCTTTGGAAGACAGATTTAACAAAATATATGATAGGCTATATGTTCAAGTATTTCTTTGAAGAACATATACATTTTCATAGTAGATTGATATTCAGATATAATGGAAAGGGACTCCATACGGATTTATATTACAATGATACTATTAAATCTTTAAAAGATAAAGAAAGAGAAATAAAGAATGGAATTACAAGTGATGTGGATTTTAAAACATTTAAATCTAACCTTGATTACCAAATTAAAAAGATGAGTGGAAATAATTAAACTACTATAATATAACTCAAATACTACATCCTGCTTAATACTGCTTAATCCTGCTATTGATTCGACTATGTTTCCAGTATAAAGTAATTTTCATAATTGAAGAACTTACACCTAATAATAATTCAATTCAACGAATTTATATTTTATATAACTTATTACGAGGTGTTAAGATGGAATCGAATGAAAAACGATTACAAACTATTCCAGAGATTTGTCATAATCTCAATATTTCTTCAACTACATTGTGGAGATTAAGAAAAAAGGGAGAAATTCCTTTCATAAAAGCGGGTAACACCGTTTTATTCGATTATAATGAAGTGATTGCTTCATTAAAGAAAAGCAGTAGCTTAGGAGGTCAGTAATGAAAGGCATTCAGGTAAGCTACTTTAAAGCTCCAATCACAAATATCAATAGCTCTAGTAATATAGGGCTAATTGAAATAGCAAATCTAATAAAATCAGATATGGATTTAAGGTCTAAAATCATGCAAATCAGAATAGGAGGTATGGATAAGACTAAACTATTAGATAATGTAACATTCTCTGGTCTATTTAAAAAAAGAACTGATAATGAATTAATTGAATATTCAGGACTAATATGTTTAGATATAGATAAAATAGATAATCCAGAAGAATTAAAACAAAGGTTGATCAAATCAAAACTACCGATTGTGTTGATGTTTAATTCGCCATCTGGGCATGGTCTCAAAGTTGTTTTATTAAGTAGTGATGATGAAAGAAATCATTTGAAATACTTTGAGTATTACCAATCTTATTTTAGACAATATTATGGTATTGTAATAGATAAATCATGTAAGAATATATCTAGAACTTGCTTTATGTCTTATGATAAAGAAGTCTATTATAAAGATCCCAATGAAATGGAAGAAATTAAATTAGATGATGAAACTTCTAAATTTATACTTAGCAAAGCAAGTGATTATATACTATCTGCTAAAGATGGTGAAAAGCATCATAAATTGCTGAATATTTCAAGATTATTAGGTGGTTATTCCGCTGGTGGATTAATATCTGCTGATAAAGCTATCAATGCTTTAGAGACCTTTATTATAGAAAGAGGTAATATTGATAACCTTGAACTTGCTAAAAAGACTATCAGAGATGGATTTACAAATGGTATTAGAAATCCTCTTACAAAAGACGATTTATTCGATTTTGAAAAAAGAATCAAAATACAATTTACTAATGAATCTAATTATGAAAATACTAATTCATTTATAACAGAATATTCGGATTTTGTATTTGATAATCTACCGCCTAAAATCAATGAGATTATTGATAAATATTCCAAATTCTCAGGTAGATCTTATCTATTATTCATCTTGATTGGTCTCTTACCAAATTTATTCACCAAATTTCGATTCAGCTACAATGGGACTACGCTTGGATTGAATCTAGGAACAGTAGCTGTTGCTCTCTCAGCGTCTGGAAAAAGTGCAAGCGGATTTATAGTTGAACTGTTTTCATCTATAGAAAATCATTTGAATAAGAGTGAAAAAGTAAATGGGACTAAAAAAACACTATTTCTTCCACCAAATATTTCTGCAATTGAACTAGCTGAGAGACTTAATGCAAATTGTGGAACAGGTACACTTTATAGTACAGAAATATCAGAGTTTACTTCTACAAATGCTAAAGAGTTTGGTGATTATGATTACATTCTAAGAAAAGGTCTCTCTAATGAAAATATATCTATTATGAGAAAGACAGATAAGACAGACATTAATATTGACTTTCCATTAATCAATTTCTGTTTGACTGGTACTAATTCACAATTTCCAGAGATGTTCAAGGATATTAACAATGGCTTTTTCTCTAGGTCACTCTACTTCTTACTTGATAATTCTATTTTATGGAATAGAGGAAATGCAAGTAGGGTAAAACAAGACAATAAAGCATTGAAGCAGTTTTTCTTTGAGAAGTATGTTCATTATCAAAGCAACATACCTGAATTTATAATACCAATTGAAGTTGAGGAATATTTTGATGATGAAATGGAAAAAGAGAATGACAAGTATTGTTATGATGACTTGATGATTTCTATAGTTAGACGTTATGGAGTATATACATGGAAACTAGCTAGAATAATCAAATTAATGGAAAGTGATTATACCACCACAGACAAAATTGTTATTGACCTTACAACTATGAAACTTTGTTTAGAGATTACTACTAAATCTATAAAACTGAGTGAATATCTATCATTTAATTTAAAATCTAATGGTAAATCAGAGGAAGATAGAATAGTTAGTAAGCTAAAAATGTTAAATAGAACATTTACAAGGGCAGAATCACTAGTATTAACTGAGGGTTTGATAAGTGTTAGAAGCTTAGATAGACTACTTGCAAATAGAACTCACTTTACTAGTGAAGGACATGGCAAATATAAATCAAAATAATCTATGAAGTACGTGGCAAATTGGCAATATGGCAATTTGAAGAAACATTATCTGTTGAATTTGCCAAATTGCCAAATTGCCACGGCTTCTTAATAACTCATAAAACAGAGAAAAAATAATGAAAATAACAGAAATAATCGAAAACAACTTCTTTTTGATAAGAGATACGATATATGAGCTTGGTTTTTCTTTAGCAGAGGTATCATCTAATGTATATCCTGATAATCATCACAACTACCTTAGCGGTAAGTTTAGTAACCATAGAATTACTCCTAGAGATATAGTTGCTATTGTAGAATATCTTAAAAGTCGGGTTGGCGAGTCTGTATTTAATCAATCTTATACTAAGGAATTTGAGAGATATAACAAGTACTCAGATAAAGGGTAAAAAACATCGTAGTACCATTTAGCAGACTACTAGCACTAAAGCTAGTAGTCTGTCTATTTTAATGAAATAGATATCTTTTTTTCAGTGAATAGCCTTAATTAACTATGAAAACCCCTCAAAGACCGTTCAATTCTTAACTGTCTCCCATCTGGACGGCGTTTTAGTGTCTTCCCAAATCCGTTGGAAATAATAAACAATCCTCTCCTCAACTTTAAACCTCATGTTTTATCCTCAATTATCGTCAGATAAGGCGTTAAAATGGAAAGTTGAAAGAAATTAATGACAAATTGAGCTAGTAAAACGAATAAAAGTACAGGCAGGAAGGTAAAACGTAAAACGCGAACGAATATAATAACCTATAGCAACGCGGTAGGATGCTTGCATAACGATTAATTGGGATTTGTGGTGTCCGTTTTTGTCATACTAATAGTTACACTAATAATAATCTACCCATTTAAATACTGTTGATAAGTTTCTTTGTAACAATATGTATTTATAGCGGTTATTAAAGTATAAATTAACGATTGTTTTATAAAAGAATAGAGGTTTGGCATGTCGAATGACTTAGCAAAACAAATAAAAAAGGTTGTTGTTGATGTTTTAGTAATAGAAGCAAAGAAACAAGGTCTAAAAGTCACGAAAAAGGGTGATAATTTAGACTAATGGGGACGAATCTAAAATAGAGAATTTTAAGAAGAAATATCTTTAAAATCTTGACAGTAATTCACTATTTTTTAACTAAAATATAGAGGTTTGAAATGGCTAAAGCTAAATCAACAACGAAAAGCAGAAGTGCTAAAACTGGTCAGTATGTTACAAAAAAATATGCTGATAGTCACAAAAGCACAACTGTTAAAGAAAAGACTAAGAAAAAGTAATCTTTAACGAGCAAATCGTCTGATTACGTAGAAACAGGACGAGCCTTCCATACTTTTCGCAAAAATTGAATCACACAATAGATAAAAAAAGGTTTATCCATACACGGCTTAGAAGAATTATAACGAGATAATTACCAAACCGTGTGGAAATATTATGATGCCGTTAGGACTGAGGATTATTCAGACTTTGTGGATTAAAATTATGTCAGTTATTTTTTTCCTTTAGATTTCTCTTTATCATCTATGCTATGTTGAGAAGTTCCCCCTGTAGAAGCTGGTGCAATCATAACTGAATAAGAAGTGGGCGAAGACACAGTATCACCATCTTTCAATATATATACAGGTAAAATAGTTGTAATTGCAACTATATCACCAAGTTTAGCTCTAGTGCTAGAGGGATTAACGTTAGAATCAGTAGTAAGATCTATTTCGATTAGATTATCTGTCCAAACATCAATTGTTGGCTGAAAGAATTCAGTAGCAACTGTTTTATCACCCAAGTAGACTATTCCCATAGTATCACCAAAACCAGCTCCTTCTATAGTTATTTTATCGCCTACTGTAACTGTCCCACCAATCTGAATTGCAGCTTGACTAGTCAAATCTGTCAAAAGGTCAATTGTAACAGTTTTGTCACTTATAAATGACGCTAGTTCATCTATAAAGTCTAAATAGACAGGGTCATTTTCCGCCGAACTTAACGATCCCGCAAATTTCTCTATAAATGCAGGAGTAACAAATATGTAGGTTTCTTTATTATAAGTCCAAGTACTACCAGCATAACCGACTTTCACACAAGAGCCTATATCAAAATTATTCGTAGAGTCTGTTGTATCAAAGCTAGTAACTACAGCTGAAATAACTGGTACTCCCAATAAATATTCGCAAACAAATATTATGTTGGATACGTAACCTGTAGTATTTACACTTGTATCATTTACGGTTATCTCATTCGCTTTCCCAGCCATACTAGCTACCATTGAAGCCGCAAAAGCAGTATCTGCAGAACCATTTGCTAGACCTAAAATAACTTCTACAAATTCAGTAGATAACGTTGCACCTACCGATGTAGATTTAAATGAAAAACGAGCAGCCTCTACTTGTGCAAAAAAACCTGACTCTTGAATTATCTGATTTAAATCACCATAATTATACATACTAGTTCCTACCTTAGCTAATGCTTTTGTTAGTGCTGCAAAAAATACAGTTACTTCCTCAAAAACTTCTCTCACTTCTGATGAAATTACCCCTTTGTCAACTTCTGTTGTGGAAATACAAATATTACCAGTTTGACTAAAGATATATGAATTAGGGACTTCACCCTGTTTTGCATCTTTACTTGGAGCATCAACCTGCATTGGAGTAGTTGAATTTGACATACCTTCCTCTCTTTAATATTGTTGAAAACGTGAATTTACAAATTAATTATAAATAAAAAAAATATAATCTCTTACGTTATACTAATATTTCTTCATATATACGTAGTCCCTAAGGTTACGAGGCTGTCAAGATTTTAAAATTGTTCAGACTTTGTGAATTAATATTGTATTTTTTATTTTATCAACTTTCAATTGTCTTTAGATTCATTGGATATTAAATATGTCCCTTGTTAATTGTATTAAAATATTTAATTAATCTATTTAACCACGTATTACTAAAAACTCAACCATAATAGATTCCTTCAAATTGGCATTGCTTCAGCACCCTAAGGATTTATCCTCGATGTTGAAGGTTTATACTGGTGAGGATATGCAAAACGCTCACAACGCATCTGCTGACGTAATTGCAACAGTTAAGATACTAGCAAAGCAGTTAGACAGAGAAAATGATAATATAGATGAAATTGCACCAAGAACAGCTCCAGCACCAAATAGAAGAGTTGGACTTACGGATCAAATCATATTTGTAGATGATAACCCAGTCTTCAATTTTGGTAAGCACAAAGGGAAGAAGCTGACTGATGAAAAAGACTACTGTAAGTGGATATTATCTGCTGATTTCGATGAAGAAATAAAAGAGTTTATTAGGTCTGTGATTTGATAGTATTTTATAGAAATTAATTTTCTTATATCTAGTTTATCTTCTGACATATTTACAACCATTAATTTAAAAAATATTTTAGTATGTGTTGTTGAACTTTACAATTAAAGTAATTCTTTTAGAATATACTCTTCAATGTTCTTTAATTTATGCCCATTTGAGAAATAAAACAATATTAATCTAACAGTGATTATCCTCAATTCCTCTAATTCATCATTTGTAATGACTGTTTCTTTTCCGTGTATCAGTAAAGATCTCTTGTTATATAAGTTTTTCAACAATTGATACATTTTAAATCTATCAATACCTTTTTTCTTATTTAATAGAGTCGCAATAAATAACGCTGACTTGAAACTTAATTCTTGAGAACCCTGCGGGAATAATAATGACTCTATACTTGAAAAATAAAGTAGGATACTTTTATTATTATCATCATCCCACATGGCCGAACCGCAATTTTGAATTGAAAACAATAGCTGTTTCTTGTTCTTATTTGTATTAGTAGATTTGTATAATTTTTTAGCTTTATTAAATACCTTTTGAAGCCCTATATCATATTTTAAATCATTAATATTGAATGATTTAATTCTATTTGAAGAAAAATGAGATATCTTTGTATTATTTCCAATTGATAATGTAATTATATTCCTGTTCAGACTACTATAACTTGGAATATATACTTTACCTGAATCGACAATTTCATTTGATAGTGATGAAAAGAAATTGAGATAGTTAAGAACATCATTAATTTGACTGGTTGCTTTCAATTTTGCAGTTTTAGAATTCAATGCTTTTACGTTAACTTTACAATAGATATTAATTGTATCCTTATTCTTGCTACTAGAATGTAGAAAATCATCGAAATGAAATGCTGTTTCGGAATCAAAAGTATTTCTTATATACCGTTCGGTAAGTCTAAAGAATTCTAAATTACCAAAAACTATTTTTCGATTTATTATTAATCCTTCTATTGGAATAAATATTTGGAAATCCTTTTGATTTAATAATTCACTTAGTAATAGCTTGTCATAAGGTTGTTTCTTTAAATAAAGTTTTAAAGATTGATTAATTACATCTCTAATCATCTGTTTATCAACAATATTACTGTTATTATTTAAGATATGGAAAACTTCATCTACAACAATAGTAATTTTCTTATGTAGAGCAATATCAACTTTTAATCTATTCGTCTTAGTAAATAAGAACAATGGATTCTCAATTGGATGTCTTTTGAGATGGGATTCAATATTTATAGATTCAATAAATGATGAGATTTTAGTAATTCTATTATCCATAGATAAGTCCTAATGAATTGTCTTTAATTAAATTTAGAAAATACTAAAAATCAAATTAATACTCATATAGTTATGTAACTAATAAACTAACAATAGCAGATGAATCAAGTTGGCAGAGGTGCTAAAATAAAAATGATTTCATAAAACATATAAATCATATAGCTAGACAGTTACGTAATCGAAATTATTATATATTTAGAAAGTCGCCAATTTTTTAAATTTTACGATACAATAAAATAATAAAATTTAATTTATTTCTATTTTGGAATAATTAGCTTATTCGAGTAATCCTTGTTTGTTAATTTGTAAAGTAATTTATTCATACCTTCCTTTCGAGGATTTCTTATACTTCCACCAAATTTATAACTCTCACTTAAATACTTATTCTTATTGAAGGCTTGAACTAGACTTTCAGCATGGAAATCTGAAATGAACTGCTTTTGTTTCATATCGAAAATGTCATATACTTCATTAATCTTGTTATAATCAACAGAGTTTTCTAACATAGCAATCAAATTAGATAGTATATTCTCGTTTTCAATTAAATATGATAGGATTTGTTTATAATCGGTTTCTATATTCTTGAAAGGAATTGATTGAAACCTATTTAAAAATCCTAAAGGATTTGAACCGAGATTTATTGAGAAAGTATCTATATTCCTTCCTATTGCAGCACCTACTTCTTGTTCTGTCCATTCACTTTCATAAAAATCTTCTGTAAGTATTGCGAGTAATCCGTCACAAGTTTGTAATGCTTTTTCTATTGAATCTTGCCAAGGCTTGGTAACAGTTACACTATTATGTGCCACGAAACATTCGATATTAAATGTTTTAAGTTTATCACTAAAAATTTTACATTCTTTTTGTATGGAATGTTTATGACTTATGAATAGCTTGTACTTACTTTCATAGTTATGCCCCCATAATTCTACCAGTTCCGAACTATTTTTTTTGACTTTTTCTTTTTCAACTTCTTGTGGCTTAACTTCAATTAATTCTAACTCTTTAGCAATTTTTAAAACAGTATTGCTATCTGCACTAGGTAAAACCTCTTTAATATATGACCATTTGCTAACAAATTCATTATTGTGCTTAGTCTTTATTTGATATGTATTAAGATAATTATCAATTTCATCAAAAGTAAATTTTTCTTGTAATTTACGACCAATATCACTTATCAATTCTAATTTTTTGATGCCATTAATTCCCATCATATCCCTCTCTTATAATAATCACCTCTTGCCTTACCATATTTCATCTTCGTCCAAATTATAAAACTTATCTTTAAGTAGTTTTGCAAATTTTGGATCTGATTGTTCAATCTCTTCTATCATTTCATTTACCCCATTCATAAACTTTCGGACTTTCTCTATATCCTCGCATACTCCATCTACTTCTTCCTCTAATTCATCTTCTTTATATATAATCTTTAACTCGGGATTGTTAGTCAATAGTATTTCTTTAGCTTCTTCTCTATCTACCAATTCAAATTCTCTACCCACCATAAACCTCCCTTGTAATACTCGTCTCTGGGTCAACTATAAGCACCTCATCATAAGTCAAATCATACAGTTTGTAAACAAGTAGGTCTATTTCCCACTCTATCTCTGTGGTGTTGGCTTCTGGGTTAGCTCTTTTGATTTCTAGGATTTGGTCAACTAAAGTAATTATTGGTTTTTGGTCAACTTCATCTATTTTAGGGATTGGAAAATTGTTTATGTCATAAACTAGGATCTTAGGGAATGCACCCTTCTTTGCTTTGGGAGAAGAATTGAAATGATAGAATGATGCGAAACGTGAATTAAATATTGCTAGTAAAGTTCTAATATCAAAATCGCTCTCTTTATTAGCCATGATAATTAAAATTGCAGGATCATTATAATATTCATCTTTTGTTAATGCCGCAAATATTGATGGATTTGTAATTTCTCTTATTAATATTCTTTCACCTTTAAAAAACTTAGGATCACGGGGGTTTGCAATTCCATCACCATATTCAATAAATTCTTTCTCATTCCAGCATACATTATATTTTGTAACATCTCCACCATACAACCACTTTTTATGTGTTTCTTTAGTTTTTTGGAATGTATGGTAAACTCTGTTTTTAATAATTTCTTGTGACTGACCTCTATATTTATCATAAGCAATTAAACCTTGGCTTGTGTCTGGGAAAGTATTAGACAATTCAATTGTAGTTGATTTAATTTTAGAAATTAAATTTAAAACGTTGATTGACAGCTTAAAGAGTAGTCCCCAATTTGCATTATTAATCTTAATCAAGCTATAATCTAGTTCTTGCAAATCCTTTGATACTAATTCATCGAAAGTCGTGATACTATTAGTCTGTCTATAATAAAGTGAACTGATCTTCTCATTATTTTTAGAAGCTAAATAAACTATATTTCTTACAGTTGCATCAGAAAATATATTTAAATCGGTTAAATCTAACAACTCAAGAAACTTCCAATCATCTAACATTCTCAATCTATAATCTTGTGCACCTACATTAAATAATATTGTGTTTGGAATAATCATAGATGAATACGATTTATTACTTATTAATCTATGGCTCAAATTCAAAAACCAGTAATAAATTTCATAGTCAGGTACTTTTTTATAAGTTTTCTCTATAATATTCCTGACATCAGAACTTAGTTTCACCCCATACGGTGGATTCCCAATAACAACATCGAAACCAATGAAATCACCATTGTCTGCTAGTATTTCTGGGAACTCAAACCGCCACTCAAAAGCATTGTCGTATATGCGATTACTTTTGATTTCTTCCAATTCAGCTTCTAACTTTGTTATGTCAGCTTTATATGTCTTCATTTGCTTTTCGTAGGTCTTCTCTTCAGCTTTTGACATTTCAAACATTGTATCTTGTGTTTCAAGTTTCTCAAGCTCGCTACGTAGCTTTATGAGGTTTAAAAGTCGTTTATCGTTTGATGCAACCTCACTCTGGAAATTCCCTTTTATCTCAGCAATCAGATTTTCTAGATTTTCTTTTTGTTCCTTACTTTTAGCATTTTTATATCCATATACAGCATCTTTGTAATCTTGCACTTTGAGTTTACTTTTCTTCAATGCTTTAGAAATTGGAGTATCAATATCAAAGCGAGCTATCAGCGAGTTACCACACTTTATGTTTATATCAATATTTGGTAGTACTTCTAACTCACCGTTCTCCTTGTAGTAAGTATTTTTAAGTAGTTCTATCCACAATCGAAGCCTACATATCTTTACAGAATTAGGATTAATATCCACACCGAAAAGGCAATTCTCTATTAGTGTTTGTTTCTCATGGAATAGAGTTTCTTGTATGTTCTGCGAGTCTTTACTATTTGGATTATATGAAAATAACTCATCGAACCTATCTGTTATCATAAGTTCATCATTTTCAATCTCTAGGTCTATCGGTAGTGGTTTAAGCTCTTTATCTGCTAGTATTCCGAGTTCGTGCTTAATAGCAATCAATTCATTGAGTGCTGAAACAAGGAAATGACCAGAACCAACGGCAGGGTCACAGATACGAATAGAATTTACAATCTTATTGAATCTAGTAATATCATCTGCTTTGAAGTATCTACGAGTATATGCGGTTAAATCATCGAAAGAATCGAACGTCACATCATCAATCGAATCGTTGAATTTCTGTACCACAGCACGCCTGATAGTCTCATGGCACATATACATAGTAATATAGCCAGGAGTAAAGAAAGAGCCGTCTTTGTATCCGTTTAACTTCTCATAAATAAGTCCTAGAACTGCTGCATTAATAAGGGTTTTATTGTCTTCTTGAACTTGTGCTGTACCTTCCGATGAGAAATTATAGGCATCTAAAAATTCTAGTAGATATGATAGAGCTTCTTTTTCTCCTGATAAACGCTTTCCATTATTATCTTTTAGTACCGTACTAGAAGCCAGAGGCAGTTTCAAATTATTAGATAATGTATTTATACCAATAGCTTGACGCTCTAATTCAGTTATTTCAAATAGCGAACTGTTTAGATATGGAACTTGCTTGTATTTCTCAGCTATATCGTTTCTTCTGTCATTTGTTTTAACTGCTAACACTTTAAAAAACAACAGATATAAAGAGTCGTTGTCAGTTATATTCTTTATATCAACGAATTTATATTCATTAGAATTATTATAAGAAATCAGTTGAGATTCTAAGAGTTTTAGGAAGAGGATTCTATTAATCCAAGTGATGACTAATTCAAGCGAAATATTATAAATTTGCTCATCTCTAGTTTCACCAAAGCTCTTAATATTAGATACGTCTGACAATCGGACTTCGGTTTTTACTTGATCAATAGTGTTTTCTAATATTGAACCATAGTTTGGCTTTTTACATTGCTGTATTACTTTTTTACCGCCATCCTTTACCTCTTCCAAACCAATGATATGAAGAAGCTCATTATAAAAGTTTTTATCTAGTGTATTACTGTCATTAGAAAAATTCAGTTTGAGAAGATGCGTAGGTGAAAATAGCTTGTACAAATTTAGTATTTTTGAGCTATCATCGTTGGATTCTAGTAACTTTCGATAGTCTGTAAGGTTGACATAAGTAAATTCAATAGTATCTTTGATAGATTCTATGAATGGTTTACATATTGAATTATAGAAAAAGCCAGTATCACCACCTGATTTTTGACCAGCTTCAAATTCGATAAAGTCTTTTTTAAATCTTTTATTCTTAGCAAATAAATTTTCAATTATAACTGCATCAAATATAAATAGATCAGAATTATTAGTGATTAGAATTTGCTTTAGATTGGTATTATTATCCTTTCCATCTTTATCGAACCTTTCACGCATATAATACAAAATAGATTCTTGAAGTGCTTTTTTGTTTATGTCTGAAATAGTAATCATCTCAGACTTATTAGATGGACTTTTATGTTCAATTATAACATTAACATCATCATCATTTTTTGTACCAGCATTAATAACACAATCAATCTTATCTTTCGTATTTATATAGTGTTTACCCTTATAGAAAGTATCATTAAGGAACTGTATAAAATCATTCTTATGATTCTCTTCACTCTCTTTATTAACACTATCTAGTAGTAATAATAATTGCGATTTGAAAACTACTAAAGAGTCTTTATTTATTGATTGCCTACGATACGCTTTATTTAACGCTTTCTGTGGTGTTAGTATCATTTAATTTTTTTTTTAAGTTTCCTGTTAAACTAATATAAGGAATCTTGTAGATTGATTTAAAAAAAATAGCGAGTTAGAATAGTAAAGTAGTTATATATATTCATGAAATGGATGTGCTTGCTTCACCGTTCTTGACTTTGACTGATGATGACATACAGGAGATTATCGAGTATATAGAGAGTCAGTTGTTTTAGGACATAAAAAAAGCCAACGGTTGAGTTGGCTAAAAAATCTTATTTATTATATATTCTAATCTTTTTAATTAAAAAATACTTTAAGATGGAATCATCAACTTCTAAGGCTCTTAAAAGATTAGGTAGAGATTTAGATTTAACAAGTAATTTTTTCTTTAATGCAAAGATTACCGACTCATCGATATTATGTTCCTTTATACCAGAATTTTCAATAAATTCTCTTACAATTAGCTTAAAATTAGCACTTTGACGTAAGTAGTTAAAATTGTACACTTGCCTTAAATTAATTTCTGAAGTTAAATTCACACCGAAAATCAGGTTATCTCGGTTATTCAATAAGCCTTCAAATTCATCTTCATTTAACTCAATTACTTTATAACTTTCTAAGACATCATAAAGTAATTTACCATCATAAATAAAATAATTCCTTAATTCTGATTTTTTTCGGAAAAAGTAATTTTTACTATCTATGTTTTCAATTAAATATAATTTCATAATCGTTCCGACTTAATTAATTTATATTAATACCGCGTTAATATAATTAGAATTTTTACTAATATATTAAAATTATGTGAAGTGTCAAACATATTGTTTTATTTTATTTGAAAGGTTATTTACGTGGTATAAGATACAGTGAGATTATTTATAATAGAAATGGAAGAGTTAACTTTTGGGAAATAGATTCGTTATAGTGGTACTATCCTTTTGACAATCAAATTCATTTTAAGCCTTGAATTTGATAGAAAGTCCTGTTATCTAATAATGGGGCTTTTTTTATATAAAAATACTCACCCAAGTTCATATGTGTAGGAGAACTTATGAAACAGTTAATCTTCCTGGGTGAGATTTATAAATCAATAGTGCAATATAATTAATATATTTTTAAAAAAAAAGCCAACGATTGAGTTGGCTTAATTGATATCCAGGGTACTATCTTCAACTAATCTAATAATTAATTAAAAAAGGATACCAATTTTTTGTATTCAAAAGAACTCATCCAAGCAACATTCAATTAGAGGGTGTGCCAAAAAATTTGAAGTGTGTTATAAGCTTGGATGAGAATTACAAATTAATCGCTGAAATATAGTAAAACGCTAAAATTAAAAAAATATCTAATTTATTTATGTGCAAATTTTTATTTTATCTTGTTATTTGACTTATTGCATTTGTATTTAACCAATCTATTATATCAGATAAATCCAAAAAGATACTTTCTTTTTCGTTTGACTTATAATCTTGTAGTAAGCCAATAAGAATTACATCATTATCGACTACTTTCAATAGTGCAAATCCTTTATCAGAAGAATCTGGGTTGAATTCAAATATTGTGGAATTGCTGTTTTGTTCTTTAGTATCGAGACTTATGGAACAATAGTTAAAATTATTATTATTAAATCTACTATCAACTTTGTTCGTTCCATATACACATGACTTTTCATACCCTAAAATACTATAAGTAAAATTTTTCTCAATTAAAGTATTACTTAACTGAGGGTATCTACAATTTATATTCTCTTTAGTTAATACCATTGCTATATTAGGTAAATATTCATTGTTTTCATTATAATCTGGATGAGGAATTATCTTCTCTATCGCATATTTTTTCCCATCCATATTAATATGCAAATTTGATTTATCTATCCAACTTCGTCCAATTTCTTTTTGTGTAATAACCTCATTCCCATTAATAACTGTTGTATCGGGAATTAATATTCTTGTCTGTAAAATGCTAGCATTAGTAATTACAGTATTCTCATTAATAACATGACATGTACCTAGACTAACATTTTTTTCATTACTTATATTACCTACAAAACTAAAGTTGTATTTCTTTATTACTACGTCTAAATTTTTAACATCTATATTATCTTTATAATTGCCAGCAAATAAAGTGCAAATAGTGGCAAGAAAAATAATTAAATATTTCATTTTTAACCTTTTCAGTAACTAGTTAATAAACAATAGTACAATAATACTTAATTCAACACAATAAATTGAATATATTTTTAAAAATAAAAGATAATTATCTATTTTTGCTTAATTACTATAATACTTATTCTATTAATAAATATGGGGAATACCCAATGAAAAAATTCTTATTACTTTTTGCGATTGCAATTTTAGGTTTCAGTACAGCACTATCACTTGATCCAATCAAAGTAGCTATAGTGAATAATTCTAGTACTCCCGTAAGTGTAGAAATTCGATTAAATAATTATACTGGTGGAACTGCTAACTTGATTTACACACAAGCAACTACCAGTTATACTCCAAACGGTTCGGGTATAATAATTGCTAATATATCTGGAGCTGGATGGACAGCAATAACAGCTGCATCTGTAACTAGCTATCATATATTAGACGTATATGTGGGTGGTACACTAGCTGCTCAATACAGGCTAGATAATCTATTATTATCACAAAGTCAAGGTGGAGTTTTAGATATTGAAGGTAATTTAACCCCTCCTGAAAGTGGATCTGCTAGTGTTGGGTCTGATGGAAATAGGTGGAGCGATGTTTATGTAGAAGAAAGTACTATGCACATAGGTCCAGTAGATGGTGAATTCAATAATACAGAATTAGCACTTAGCTATAATACGGGTACTAATACAGCTCATATACAAGTGGACGCTACTGATGCTATTTTGGCAACATCAACTGGAGTTACAATACCAGGAACATTGACAGTTAATGGTGCTACAACTCTAGGTAATTTAGCTGGCGTTGGTACACGTAATATAAGTGTAAATGCTGCTGGTCAAGTTGTGGTAGCTGAAAGTTCTGTAATTACGGATGCAACAATTTCTGGTAATGGTACAACTGCAACACCTATAGGTTTAGCTGATAATGCTGTTACATCTGCTAAAATAAATGATGGAGCTATAGTAAATGCAGATGTAAACGCTTCTGCCGCAATAGCATATTCTAAATTAAGCTTAACAAATAGTATTCAGAATAGTGATATAACGGCTAATGCCATCACAACCTCAAAAGTTGCAAATGGGACAGTTACAACATCAAAAATGGCTGATTCAGCAATAACTGGGCAAAAATTATTGACTTATACTGTAACAAATAGACATCTTGCTGATGGTTCTGTTACAAATTCGAAACTTGATCCAACAGGTGCCTCTTCTGGAAACGTATTAACTTATAATGGATCAAATGTAGTTTGGGCTGCACCAAGCGGTTCAACTGTATCAACTAACGCTACTATAAATGGAGACGGTTCTGGTGGATCACCTCTTGGAATTAACTTAGCAAATTCTAATACTTGGACTGCTAATCAAACATTTGGCGGTACTTTTTTAATTACAGCAAATTCAAGAATTGCTATGACAAATAGTGATAACAATGCTAGAGACATAAGATTCCAAGAGCCAAGTGGAAGTGGTTCTCAGTATATAGGTTGGAGAGCCCCTGCAGTATCTCAAAATAGTAACTATGTATTCCCAACAGCAATTGGTACTTCAGGACAAGTTTTAGCTCTTAATACTGTCGGTGCGTTTGGTGACTCTGCTACTACTCATTGGATTACTCCATCCACTTCTCCTACTGGTGCTGCAGGTGGAAGTTTAGCAGGAACATATCCTAATCCTTCTATTGCAGCTGGAGCAATTTCTAATGCCGAAATAAATGGTTCGGCAGCTATTGCTTATAGCAAACTTTCACTAACAAATAGTATTCAGAATAGTGATATAACGGCTAATGCAATCACCACCTCAAAAGTTGCAAATGGGACAGTTACAACATCTAAGATGGCAGATTCAGCTGTTTCAGGACTTAAACTCTTAACTTATGCAGTTACAAATAGACATCTTGCTGATGGTTCTGTTACAACTTCTAAAATTGATCCTACGGGTGCTGCTTCTGGCAACGTATTAACTTATAATGGCTCAAATGTAGTCTGGACTGCTCCAACTGGAGGCGGTACAGTTTCTAGAAATAGTACTTTAGTGGGTGACGGTTCTGGTGGTTCTCCTTTAGGAATTAATTTAGCAAATTCTAACACATGGACTGCAAATCAAACATTTGGTAGTACTTTCTTAATAACTGCAAATGCTAGAATCGCAATGACAAATAGTGATAATAACGCAAGAGATATTCGTTTTCAAGAACCTAGCGGGACTGGTTCTCAGTACATTGGTTGGAGAGCACCTTCTGTAACAAATAATGGAAATTATGTTTTCCCGGCAGTTATGGGTACACCAGGTCAAGTATTAACTATTGCGTCTGGTAATAGTATTGACTCTGCTGTTACTAGTTGGACTACACCAAGCGGCGGCGGAGGTGGAGCAACTGCAACTACTGACACGCCTAATAATTTCACTTTAGCGGGAGGAGCATATCAAGATTCTGGTATAGAATTTACATTAGATGCAAATTCTGTTTATCAAATGTATGGATATCTTGAATTAACCGAAACTGCAACGGGTACAATTGATACAAAAATTACTTATAGTGGTTCACTAACTTCAGCATTTTTTGATGGAGATTTTGGTTATGATACTAGTAATTTAGAGGATTTAAACTCATCAATAACTCTCATTCCTTATCGATTTATTGGAACTATAGTTTCAAATGCGGGAGGAACATTAAAACTTCAAATACGAAATAATGCTGGCTCAACTGGAACAAATGTACTCACAGGTACAGGTTTAGTCACATTAATCAAAATGTAAAAAAAATAATTTATATAAAAATCGAACAACCCTACACCAATCACGGTGTGGGGTTTTTTTATGTATAACGGCTAACTCTAATATTATAGGAAAGTTATAAGTATTAATTCCATAATTGACTTAGTACATCTTTATTATCGAAGCTGGCAGGATTCACATATCTTTGAAAAGAAGAAAGTGTCTTATGACCTGTGAATTCCATAATTACATGAATTGGTATTCTCTTTTCCATTGCTCTTGTAGCAAATGTTCTTCTTCCTACGTGTGTAGTTAACAAATCCCATCTTGGCTTTTTAACAATAACACGTCTAGAGCCATAGAATTTAACAGAAGTTTCAATTTCATTCATACCTATCATTTTACCTATCTCCCTAAGATTATTATTAATATAATCCCTACTTAATCCGTCACTAAACAACTCTTTTAGTCTTCTAATCATACTAATTACATCGTCTGGAATTACTAATGTTTGCAGTGAGCTTGTTTTTGTTTGAAAGAATCTGATCTTATTAGAATTAATCTCAAATTCCTTTATTACTTCTATTAAGTCTATTGATCTTAAACCAATTCTACAATTTACAATCATAAATAACTTTGCAAACTCTAAAGCTGGTTTATCTGTTTCTAGTGCCAATATTCTATCATATTCATCTTTAGTTAGAACAATACTGAAAGAAGGTTCTGCTGATGGTGGTTTAAATTCTTTATAATCAATATTATTATGACATTTCATTTTCTGAGCCCATTTCATATAAGTTTTAAGATTTTTAATTATTGAGCCAACCGTATTATTACTACTTGATTCATAAAGAAAATCAATAAATTCATTATAGAATTGAGAAGTAATATCATCAAATTGAAATTTAGTCCTTTTTCTTTCTTCAAATAACTTTAACTTATTTCTACAGCTTTGGTAATTCACTAATGTCGAGGATCTTAGTTTACTACCATCAACTCTATATTCTTTTAGAAACCTCTCGAATGTTTGAATTACTCCATTGTTTTTATTCTCTTCAACAATCCCATTATTAAGAACCTCTATAAGTTTAATTTTTACCTTACTCTTATTGATTACTTTACCATATTTGGAAGACTCAGAATAAAAATTCTGCAATGCAGTTTCAATGCTTTGTAAATAAGCATTAAAGTTAACTGCATCTTTAAAAGTAGATTTTGCTTTATTCTTTTTGAAATCCCAATACTCAGTTTCTATTGATTGACCAATAGACTTCTGAATTCTATTTCCTTTCCATGTTATAGAAATTATAATAGGAGACACTTTTCTATTTTTGAATTGGATGTTGTAATTTACTCGTAACATATTTAACCTTTAGATAATGATTAAATAGTATTACGTACAGAATATAATTATGTTTAACACAAGGTTAAACAAATTTGTTAAATTCAGAGGAAGTTGATTAAATTAATTGAAACATAATGAAACATATAACTACTAGTGTAATATGAAGATATGTAGTTATTGAATTAATACAGAATGCGATGAAACAAGTTGAAATATCTAAAAAACACTTCGTTC
>JALNXG010000066.1 GCA_023230485.1 Melioribacteraceae bacterium | reverse complement strand
TAATCGAAGGGTTTCATTTTTGAAAAAGATGATTGTGAATAAAGTAAAAATAGTGAGTGTTATTACTTCCTGAATTACCTTTAATTGCCATAAATTGAATGGTCCCCCATTCTCAATAAATCCTATTCTATTTGCTGGCACTTGTGCGGAATATTCAAATAATGCTATACCCCAACTTATAATTACTATCGCCGGTAATCCCAAATTGCTGAACCAACTCATTTCTTTGAATCTTAAATGCCCATACCAAGCAAAAGTCATGAAGATATTTGATAAGATTAGCAATGCGATAGTGTAAAGAGATCTCATATTTACCGTCAATTAAATATTTTTCTATTTGCCAAAAATATATTAAAAAACCTGCTTTTATTTACAAAAAACAGGTTCTTATTGTGGAGCTAAACGGGTTCGAACCGATGACCTCTTGAATGCCATTCAAGCGCTCTCCCAACTGAGCTATAGCCCCAAACTATTTCTAAATTTACTTCTAATTTCTAAAAACAAATAACTTCGTAAAGTTACACCTTACCCATTATAATTACAAGAGTAAAAACTTCTCCGCACGATAAGCATACAAATTTCTTTTTATATTCTGCTTTCTCCTTTTCGAGAAGTGCGGATTGTTTTTCGGTTTGCTTGCTTTCAAAATAGTGGAAAAAGATTGCAAGTGCAGTAAAAAAAATCCCTATATAAATATAACTATCACCATAAAAAAACGATAGAACAATTGAGACAACTGCAACAAATAGCGTTATGATAAAACCAAATATTCCAAATGAATTGGATTTAACTGAGGGTGGATTGATTGCCTCTGATAATGTTATTGAGTCCAGATTATAGGGATAGGTTAAGCTTGGATTCAGATTAGTTCTACGTGGTAATTCGGAGTCTCCTTGTTCCCTCTTTAAGACTGAATTAAAATAATCAAAAGCATCTTGGGCAGATACCAAATTTTTATTCCCGCATTTTGGACATATTTGCATAAAACACAATCCATTTTGAATTAGCTTAAGATATAAAAAAAGGAGCAACATTGTCCCTTTTTCAATCTTTATAATTACTAAAATGCCAAACTTAAAAACGCAATCCGGTCGATTTACTAATTATACCATTTTATTTGCTATTCGCCAATAACTCTTTATTAATTCTCTCTTTTGCTAATTTTAATACGTTAATTATATCTATTATTCAATTAGCCAGTTTAATGCTTTTTCTTTTATTCCGTTATACCATTCAACTTCGTTATTTGCCTTGGTTGCTAATTCGTTCGAGTATTCAAAAAACTGTTGAATGTGTCGTGGTTCAGGAACATAATTTGCCTTATAAGAATCCTCAACCATTTTAATAAAAACACTTAATGGGAGTGGGACTATTGTCGAAGTTCCTCCATAATAACTAATGTTCATTTTATGAAGCGCATAAAAATGGGCAATACAAGCCTCATTAATATTCGGTGCAATAAACAAACAATAAGCAGGTTTATTTATCTCTCTCTTTACTTTTGCAAGATGTCTCGTTACCGGTTCTCCTTCTGTTTCATACTGTCGCTGCCCTCCTTGCATTGTTGCTTCCACTGTCAATCCAAAATCATCATAATCGCAAACTATATCTGCCATGTTCCCTTGTGCTGTGGACATTGGGTTTCCGAAGTCATCAAATTTCAAGTTCGCTTTAATGTTTCCTCCGTCCAGCATTGTCATCGCACGCCAAGTGTTCCATTCCAACATTAAGGGATTATCGTATAATGAATAGTCACGCATATTGCTTGCTTTAGTCTTTAAAAATTTTGCTGTAGAAGCATCATTTGTTTCTCTTGTTTTCGTGTTGCCCGAAATTATATCTGCCCTATAAATTTTTCGTAACTCATTCTCTAAATATTCTGCTCGGAATTTTTTATAATTGCCTTTGTTTTGTTCCTGTGCAATTCTAAAATCTACAATTTTAGATACAATTGTATTGAATTGTCTATAATCCACTAATTGTAATCCAAAAATCATTATTTCATCAAATTTTAGAGAGCCAAAATGTCGAACTAAACGAAATAGTTCAAGATATGGTTTTACCCAATTTCAGGAATCATTTTTGCAGGCGTTCTAGGTGAAGTTGTAACGAAAATTACTTTGCTATCAATTCTTGCCATAACATTTTATCTTGAAATTTCTTGATGGAATTCTAGTTCAGGAAAGTTTTTATTAGACTCATTACGATAATTGGAAATCAATATATGAGTTGCTGTTGATTTAAACCTGTTACGAATATTTACTGCATACGATTTACCATATTCATCTACAATCATATCTCCATAGAGTTTTTCAGTTAATGGCGTTCTCCCGATTACCATTAACGATTTACATTTTAGATTTTTGAAATTGCTTGCTAATTCGATATGATCGTTTTCAGTAAATCCATCTTTATGCTCAGCATTTCCATAATCTGAAAAGACACAATCATAAGGTGGATATAAAAACATAAAATCTTCTTCTACTGCCATATCGAAAATATGTTTGTAATCAAGATTGTAAATTTCAGTATTAGCTAGTAATTTACTGTGTGATTTTGTAACCAATGATGTGTTGAAGTTTGCATATCTGCCATAAGGAACATTAAATTCGCCTTTAGAATTGTAACGTATCATTCCCGAATAAGCTGTCTTATTAATGTAAAAATATAGTAGTGCGTCAGAATATTTTTTATCTGATAGATCATTAAACATATCTCGAAGCTGGTAGTATAAATTTTCATTTCCATCTTCAACTCTTAGTTCAGGATTCTGACTTTTTAATTCGTCAAATTTTCTGCGATTGATTGTATATAACTTTTCAATTTCAGAAAGCTCCTTTTTTAATTGCTCGAAGTTGGATTTAACGCCTAAATAAAAAGCCATCAATTTTGAATTGATGTCATTAATAATTGCTTTTTTAGGTTCTAAATAAAAAAAGATTGCACCACCGCCAAAAAACGGCTCGATATAACGTCCACTAAATTGGGGTATATGTCTTACCAAATGAGGAATTTCTTTAGATTTTCCTCCTCTATATTTTACTAGTGGTTTCATACTTTATCTGTTATGGGCTGATAATTAATAATGCTTTCTACTATCGCCTATATAATTTATTCCCCTTCTCGAAGCTACTTTATTCATAATCCAAATAAATCTTGGATAATCTTGAAATGTTAATATCTGGTAAATATAGAATTATTTCATCCCCCATTCAATGTTATTTTATTTTAACTGCATAGGAAATTGCGGAAGAAATAAACTTCACTCCTGAATCTTTTGCTGCCTGAACTGTCTCCTCCGGGTACAGATGTATAAGATGCCAACTTTCATTATACTGCCCGCAATCCATAAGCCCAATATCAAATGGACCTAAACGTGCCCCCACTTCCTTAAAATGATCTCCATGACCACCATCACCCGAAAAATAGATATTCTCCTTTCCGTTATTCAATACCAATCCGCCCCAGAGTGATTTAAAGCGATCCCCAAATCCTCTCCCTGAAAAATGTCGAGAAGGCGTAAAAGTGATTTTAATTTCATCAAAGTCTTGCGTGTCCCACCAATCAAATTCTGTTATCTTTTCCGGCTCAACTCCCCATCCAACCAAATTTCTCGCATCGCCTATCGCAGTATAAAAATGTTTAGTCTTATGAATCAATTTTCCTATACTATCCAAATCCAAATGATCGTAATGATCATGACTGATAAATACGGCATCGATCTCAGGTAAGTCATCTATAATCTGCAATGTATCTTTAGAAAATCTATTAATCGAAAAGGGTGCTATTGGCGCAGCATTACTGCCAAACATAGGATCAATTAATATATTTTTCCCGCTCATTCTTATTAATAGCACTTAATGCCGGTACCAAATAAATTTTGTCTTATCCCTAGGTGAAAGAAATTTTTCTTTATCAAATGGTACGATAGATAAAAATGTTTCCGGTCTTTTGCCTGCTGTCTTGAATATCTGTTTATATAATAATTTAGGAATCGTGGTAAGCCGTACCGACATACCCGTTTCATCTAAATTAATAAACCTTTTAACGTCCCATTTTTTGAACGACCAAATCGCTTTATATCTTCTTTACTAACCTTACTTCCAAATTGTTTTATATAACCTATTTTCAAAATCCATTTATAATTTAGCTTAATATTTAATTTGACATGGTGTCTAATTATAACTAAATTATAATCAGAATAAAAATTCTTATTATGCGAATAAATAATAAGAATCGATTAGGAGCAGTTACTCGTTCTCAAATTTATCTCGGCTCCCAGTTTATTAATAAATTGATACTTCTATCTTTTTTCTCTAACTTAAATTGATATAATTGCAGGAGAACGTTATTAATATGAAAATTATAGTGCTTTTGGTTTTATTCCCCTGTTTGATTTTTATTGATTCCATTAATGCCCAATCGAACGGAGCAAAATTATTTACAAGTAAATGCACTGCCTGCCATACTATTGGTGGAGGAAATCTAGTCGGTCCCGACTTAGCAAATATCCAAAATATTAGATCAGAAGAATGGATCACTAATTTCATTAAATCCCCTCAAAAAGTAATTGATTCCGGTGATTCTGCCGCTGTTGCCCTACTAAACGAATTTAAGATTGTAATGCCCGATCAACCACTATCAAATACTGAAATAAAATCTATTATTGATTACATCGCAACCAATAGCCCGGATAAAAATAATCCGAATCAAAAAACTCCTAATCAAATTTTCAATGCCTCACTGGCTACTAATTCGGATGTTATAAAAGGGAAAGAGATTTTTGAGGGAGAAACGAAACTTAAAAATGGCGGACCCTCCTGTATCGCCTGCCATAATGTCGATAACGCAAATGTATTCACAGGTGGACTTTTGGCGAAGGATCTCACACTCGCATTTTCACGCTTAAGTGCTGCCGGTATCGATGGAATTTTAAGAAATCCTCCTTTCCCTGCAATGATTGATGCATTTGCAAATGCACCATTGACCGATGATGAAATAAGTGCTCTTCTGGCTTTCTTCTATTACTCTAACAATGCGGGCATGTTACAAACTTCTACTTTGCAAAACCAATCCGATCTATTAGTTAGCTTAATAATTGGATTGGATATATTCATTGTATTCCTCTTAATAATGTGGAAACGAGTAAAAAAACGTAGCGTAAATTTTTTCAATAATTAAACGGTATTCTAATGAGTTGGATTAAAGACTTAATTTCTCCCGACACAAGAAAATGGGAAGAGTTTTATAAGAACAGATTTCAACATGACCGGATAGTCCGCAGTACACACGGAGTTAATTGTACCGGCGGCTGTTCCTGGCAGATACACGTTAAAGAAGGTATCGTTGTTTGGGAAACTCAACAATTAGATTATCCATTGCTCGAAGATAGCTTGCCTCCTTACGAGCCAAGAGGTTGCCAAAGAGGTATCTCCTTCTCATGGTACCTATATAGCCCCCTTAGAATTAAGTATCCATTAATCCGCGGTGCTCTTTTAGATGCCTTTAGAGAAGAAAAATTAAAAACCGGTGATCCGCTTTTAGCATGGGATAATCTCCAAAATAATAAAGAGAAAAGAAAAGAATATCAGCAGGCACGTGGTAAAGGCGGATTTAGAAGAACCTCTTGGGAAGAAGCAAATGAAATTATTGCTGCCGCTAATATTTATACAGCAAAAAAATATGGTCCTGATAGAGTAACCGGATTCTCCCCGATCCCTGCAATGTCCATGCTTAGCCATGCTGCCGGACATCGATTCTTACAGCTCTTTGGAGGCGTTAATCTTAGCTTCTACGATTGGTATTGTGATCTCCCAAACGCATTCCCCGAGATTTGGGGTGAACAAACCGACGTTTGTGAAAGTGCCGATTGGTATAATTCTAAGATGGTTGCCGTTATGGGTGCTAACTTGAATATGACTCGAACCCCCGATGTTCATTTTTTTGCAGAGTCCCGTCATAATGGCACTAAATCAGTTGTTTTCTCTCCCGATTTCAGTCAAGTTTCAAAATATGCCGATCAATGGGTGCCGCTCCATGCCGGAAGTGATGGAGCATTTTGGATGGCAGTTACTCACGTCATCATGAAAGAATTTCATTATGAGCAAAAGAACCCCTATTTTTTAAATTATGTAAAAAAATATACAGATTCCCCCTATTTAGTGGAACTTATTAATGATAATGGTACATACAAACCAGGTAAATTATTAAGAGCTAATCAGATATCCGAACATAAAGAGATTCCTAATGGCGATTGGAAATTTATTAATATCGATGAACCGACCGGTAAATTAGTCGTTCCAAAAGGGAGCGTCGGTCATAGATGGGATAAGAAACAGGGTGATTGGAATCTAAAATATGAAAATAGCAGCGATGATGCTAAGTACGATCCGCTTCTGAGTTTAATTGATTCAAGCGATACTACCCTTCAGGTGGAGTTTCTTGAGTTCGGCTTAAATATGAAGAAACTGCGCGGTGTGCCGGTGAAATTTATTGAGACCGTTGACGGTAAAAAAACGGCAGTCGCAACAGTATATGATCTTACAATGGCACAATACGGAATCGATCGTAATTTAGGAGGAGATTACCCTAAAGATTATTCCGATAAAGATTCATCATATACCCCTGCATGGCAGGAAATTTTTACTGGTGCAGATTCAAAAACTGTAATTAGTTTCGCTCGTGAATGGGCTAAAACCGCTATCGCTACCGAAGGTAAATGTATGATTATAATCGGAGCCGGAATCAATCACTGGTTCCATAATAACCTTATGTACCGAGCCGGAATAATGGCATTGATGATGTGCGGATGCGTAGGAAAAAACGGCGGCGGAATGAATCACTATGTAGGTCAGGAAAAATTAGCCCCGGTTGATTCATGGTCTGCAATTGCATTCGCAAGAGATTGGGTGGATGCCTCCCGACTTCAACAAGCTCCAATATGGCATTATATCAATACTTGCCAATACCGCTATGATGGTCTTACATCCAAATATAATACAGCACCCGTAAACGATATAACAAAAAAGCATACTGCTGATTTAATCGCTAAATCTGTCCGAATGGGCTGGATGCCTTTCTATCCGCAGTTTAATGAAAATACTCTCGAGCTAACTAAAGAATTTAATTCCACCGATGATGAAGTTATAAAAAAAGGCGTTTTAGAAAAACTCAAATCGAGAGAATTGGAATATTCGGTAGCAGACCCTGAAGCAGAAATTAATTTCCCGAGATTATGGTATATATGGCGAGGGAATGCTATCGCCGGAAGTATGAAAGGACATGAATTTGCGCTTAAACATTATTTGGGCACTCATTCCAATTTGATTTCGAAAGACTCCGAAAATAAAACCGAAGAAGTTAAATGGCATGATATCGCTCCCATTGGTAAAATGGATTTAGTTGTTGACTTAAATTTTAGAATGGATTCATCTGCTCTTTATTCAGATATCGTTTTGCCTGCCGCTTCATGGTATGAGAAAAATGATTTGAATACAACAGATATGCATTCGTTTATCCATCCTCTATCGGCAGCTATTGCTCCGGTATGGGAATCAAAAACCGATTGGGAAATCTTTAGGAATATCGCTTTTGCAACTAGCCAATTAGCTAAAACTCATTTTAATGAACCGCAAAAAGATATTATTACTACCCCTCTTTCTCACGATACTCCGGATGAAATTACTCAGCCTACAATAAAGGACTGGTACTTGGGTGAGTGCGAAGCTATTCCGGGAAAAACAACTCATAAAATGGTAATAGTCGAACGAGATTATACAAAAATATATGACAAATTTATCACTCTCGGTCCTAACGTAAAAACTAGGGGACTCGGTGCTCATGGTAATCATTATAATTGCGAAGATTTCTATGATGAAATGATTACATCAAATTATTTCCCTATCGAAAAAATTGACGGGAAAGTTTATCCATCCTTGAAAGAAGACCTTTCAGCAATTGGTGCCGTCCTTCACCTCTCTTCATTAACCAACGGTGAACTTACTCATAGAGCTTATAAGTTTATGGAGAAAAAAACCGGATTAGCACTTGCAGATATTAGTGAAGGGAGCAGAGACGTTAGAATGAATTTTAAAGATTTACAAGCTCAGCCGCGCAGATATAATACTTCCCCTATCTGGTCGGGATTAATGAATAACGGAAGAGCTTATTCGGCATACACTTATAATGTTGAAAGATTAGTGCCATGGAGAACACTCACCGGAAGACAACATATCTATCTTGATCACGAAATGTATATCGCCTATGGTGAGAATTTCCCAACCTTTAAACCATCTCCCAAATCGGAAGCTTATGGCGACCTTAGAGAAACATTAAAGGAAGGTTCGGCTAAGGTTTTGAGCTGCCTGACTCCTCATGGTAAATGGCATATTCATTCCACTTATATGGATAATATAAGAATGTTAACCCTTGGCAGAGGCATGGAGCCATGTTGGTTAAGCGAAGAAGATGCTAAGGAACTTTCAATTAGAGATAATGATTGGGTGGAAGTATATAATGATAATGGCGTTTACTGCACTCGTGCAGTTGTAAGCTCCAGAATCCCAACAGGTGTTTGCATTGTTTATCATACAGTTGAACGAACTATATCAATCCCTAAATCACAGGTACGCGGAAATAAAAGAGCCGGTATGAATAACAGCTTAACGAGGATTCATTTAAAGCCGAATCTTATGGCTGGCGGTTATGGTCAATTCACCTTCCATTTTAATTACTGGGGACCGAGCGCACCAAATAGAGATTCGCATGTAATAGTAAAGAAGATGTATAAAGTAGTTTTTTAAAAATAATATAATCAATCATTAATAATAGATAAAATATTATGGATGTACGTTCACAAATATCGATGCTTTTCCATTTGGACAAATGTATTGGCTGTCATACATGTTCGATAGCATGTAAAAATATTTGGACTGATAGAAAAGGTGCAGAATATATGTGGTGGAATAATGTTGAGACCAAACCGGGAACAGGTTATCCATCCAAATGGGAAGACCAAAATATTTATAAAGGCGGTTGGAAACAGGATGGAACCGGTTCTATTTCTTTGAAAGGTTCCGGGAAATATAAAGGTCTGATTAATATTTTCCATAATCCATACCTCCCTCTTTTAGAAGATTATTACGAGCCGTGGACATATAAATATCTTGACCTAATTGAATCTCCAGCCGGAGACGACCAGCCGACCGCAAGACCTGTTTCGTTAGTAACCGGGAAAGAGATTGATATCAAAACCGGACCTAATTGGGATGATGATTTGAGCGGTACACCGGAATTTGCTCGCCATGATTCTAATTTTAAAAATTTAACATCGGCAGAAAAAGAGGCAATGTTCCAATTGGATAAGATGGCTATGTTCTATCTACCAAGAATTTGTAACCATTGCCTTAATCCTGCATGCGTTGCCTCCTGCCCATCGGGTGCAATTTATAAACGAGGCGAGGATGGTGTGGTATTAATTAATCAGCAGGTCTGCCGCGCATGGAGAATGTGCGTTACTGCTTGTCCATATAAAAAGTCATATTATAATTGGAATACAGGAAAATCTGAAAAATGTATCCTTTGTTATCCGAGACTAGAAGCAGGACTTACTCCGGCATGTATGCATTCGTGCGTAGGAAGAATCCGATATCTGGGCGTTATGCTTTATGATGCGGATAAAATTAAAGAAGCCGCTTCTGCACCTGAAGATGAACTTATCGACCGTCAACTTGACTTAATCTTAGATCCGTTTGATGAAGAAGTTATTAAAAATGCTAAAGAAAATGGAATTGCAGATTCTACAATTAAGGCTGCGCAAACTTCACCTGTATATAAATTTGTAAAAGTTTGGGGACTTGGTCTTCCACTCCATCCCGAATACCGTACCTTACCTATGCTCTTTTATGTTCCACCACTCTTGCCCGTTATGGCATCTCTCAGTGATGCTAATAATGGTGAACAAGCAGGTAAACTCGATCCTATCGCTAAATTTTGGGATAGGAATACTTTATATGATACTTCTACCGATTCGATTTGGGGAACCATCGAACAAGCAAGATTCCCTCTTAAATATATGGCAAATTTATTCGGCAGCGGAAGTGAAGGTATAATTAAAGAAGTTCTCAAAAAACAATTAGCCGTACGTCTTCATAGAAGAAATGTTACTGTCGGTGATATTGAAAAAGACTTCGTCGAAAAAGTATTAAAGGATGTTAATCTAACACCTGAATTGGCGGATGATATCTATAATATGACTTCACTTGCAAAGTTCGACGAGCGTTTTAATATTCCCCCTGCTCATCGTGAACAAGCTTTGGATATGCTCGAAAATACGGGCGACTTAAAAGGTTCAGCCGGATTTGGATTTAAAGAAAAACCGGTTAGAGGTTTATAATCTATGCGAACTTCTAAAACTCATAACCTTTATGATCTTTTTGCCGACTTATTCGATTACCCGAATAAGGCACTGCTCACAAAAGTAGATGATGCAAAAGAATTGGTCCACGAGAATTATCCCGAAGCGGAGGAATCAATGACCGAGTTTGCGCATTTCGCAAAGTCAGTCAATATCCGTAAGTGGGAAGAAATCTATACTCGCACTTTTGATGTTCAGGCAATCACCACTCTCGATGTGGGTTATGTCCTATTTGGAGATGATTATAAAAGAGGTGAATTATTAGTCCACCTGAGTAAAGAACATACTGATGCTGGAAATGACTGCGAAACTGAGTTAGCAGACCATCTCCCAAATTTATTACGCCTGCTCGGAAAAATAAGCATTGACGATTTTAAGGATGATCTGATTTATTTTATTATTAAACCGGCTCTCAAAAAAATTATCGCTGAATTTGAAACCTCTAATATTGATAAAAAAAATAAAATCTATGAGAAACATCATCGTACTATTATTCAGCAAGAAAAAAATTACGGAACAATTTATAAATCACTTCTCAATGCCTTACTAATTGTTCTGGATAATAACTTTAATGACCATCAAAAAGGTATAATTGATGAGAGTCAATTTAAAACCAAATTTGCAAATGAAATGGAAGTACCTGAGTAGGAGAACACTATGGCTCTATCAAATAATTTCTTCTTTATCGGTTTGCCTTATATGGCACTGATCGTTTTTTTAATTGGTTCTATTTATAGGTATAGATCAAGTAAATTTACTTACTCCTCTTTGTCCTCCCAATTTTTGGAGACTCGGAAATTGTACTGGGGTTCGCTCCCCTTCCACTGGGGAATAGTGTTCCTTTTCTTTGGTCACTTAACTGCTTTTTTATTCCCGCGTTCCGTTCTTCTATGGAATGAGGTACCTATTCGTTTGGTAATATTAGAGATCACCGCTTTTGTTTTTGGTATAATGACATTGGTGGGTCTTGCCAATCTATTTTATAGAAGACTAAGTAATCCCCGCGTCCGCAAAGTTTCTAATTATATGGATATTATACTTGAAATACTTCTCCTCACACAAGTGTTTTTGGGATTGTGGGTAGCTTATGGTTATCGATGGGGTTCATCATGGTTTTCAATTGTTTTAACTCCTTATCTTAATTCAATTTTTCTTCTAAATCCGCAAGCAGATGCTATTTTTGTTCTACCTTTAGTTATTCAATTACATATAATTTTCGCTTTCTTGATAATTATGATTATACCATTTACACGTTTAGTCCACTTCCTTGTCTTCCCGTTAAGCTATTTGTGGCGCCCATATCAAAAAGTTATTTGGAATTGGGATAGAAAAAAAATTAGAGATCCAAAAACTAAATGGACAATTCATAAACCTACTAATAATTAGTGGAAAATAAATATATGGAAGAAGCTCTAAACCCTAAAGCTCATCGGATCTTATTCTTCAATACTGTCGCATTTACGATCTGCTTTTCTGCCTGGATGCTTAATGGAACATTGGTTTCTTATTTAGTCGAAAATCGTGTTTTTGATTGGACACCGGTGGAAATCGGCTGGCTTCTTGGCGTACCTGTTTTAACGGGTGCAATTTTTAGGTTGCCTGTCGGTCTTTTGACCGATCGCTTTGGCGGTCGCATTATCTTTAGTCTTGTAATGCTAATCTCCGCTGTCCCGATGTTTCTGCTCGCATTCGTAAATTCATATATACTATTCCTATTATGCAGTTTTGGCTTCGGATTAACAGGTGCAAGCTTTGCTGCCGGTGTCGCTTATACTTCCATCTGGTATCCTGCAAAATGGCAGGGAACGGCATTAGGAATTTTTGGCATCGGTAATTTAGGCGCGGCTTTAACTACTTTAATTGCTCCTACGGTTTTACTTAATCTAACCGACAATGGAAAATATCTCGATCTATGGCGTACTCTCCCGATTATATATTCCGTGATTCTCTTTGCTATGGGAATTATCTTTTATCTCTTTACTGGAAATAAAAAACCGATACGGGATGGTAAAAAATCCACCGAACTTCTTGCCCCGCTTAAAGATATGAGAGTCTGGCGTTTTGGTCTCTATTATTTTTTAGTCTTTGGCTGTTTCGTTGCTTTCTCCCAATGGTTAATTCCATATTATCTCAATGTCTATTATATGCCATTCATTAAAGCAGGTATGGTTGCAAGTCTTTTTAGTCTTCCGGCAAGTATTGTCCGCACTCTAGGAGGATGGCTCTCGGATAAATTCGGACCGCGTAAAGTGCTCTTAACCGTTTTTATTTTCTCTATTCTAATCTCTTTCTTATTAGTATTTCCGAAAATGGAATTGTCCTCCCCCGGGAAAGGGATTATCGCTAAAGGCAAAGGTATTGTTACATCAGTTTCCGATAGCATGGTAGTTATTAACAATACGAACTATTCTATGACCCCATTTGTAGCTAATTCGGAGTTTAATGATTCTTCTTTTATTGTTCTGCCACAAAGAGTAGCTTGGCAAGTACCTATTATTAAGGTTGGGAATGAAGTTAAAAAAAACCAACTGATAGCGAAGGGTATAACTAAAATTAATTTCCAAGCAAACGTAAATATATTCGCTCTGTTCGTCCTCTTGATTGGGCTAACTTGGGGTCTCGGTATGGGAGCTGTATATAAATTCATTCCAATGTACTTCCCTAATACTGTTGGTGTCGTAGGTGGTACGGTTGGCGTCCTGGGAGGTCTCGGCGGTTTCTTCGGTCCTATAATATTCGGTTACTTACTGGAATTTACCGGCTTATGGACAAGTAGTTGGATTTTTATATTTTTACTTTCCATAGTCTGTTTCGCATGGATGCAAATAGTTATTAACAAAATAAAGAATCAAAATGAAAATCGATAAAAAAGAATTTAACAGATTAAAAAAATCTGATCCGATTATTAAAGAAGCATTTAAAGATAGTGATGAAGAGCTTTCTCCGATGGATCCTCCGGATGCTTATAGTCCCCTGAGCATCTCCCCGGTGCCTTATGAAGAGATGCATCCGTTTCTGCAAAAATTGGTAGATGAACATAAGGCATTCTCTGATGTATTAAATAAGTTCGAGGTGGCAATTCTAAAGTGGCGTGAAAATAAGTGGACTTTCAACAAAGAAATAGACGAAGGACTAAAACAATTTTTTAATTTCTTCGATGAAAAAGTTCCGCTCCATAATCAAAAAGAAGAAAAAATATTATTCCCCCTTCTTCATGATAAACTAATTGAAAGCGGAGAACATAATTCAGCCGATTCATCTATCACCGGAATAAATTTAATGGAGGATGAACATATAAAGATTGCTCAGGCAGTCGCAATAGTTTTTAATTTTTTGGGCTTAGGTTCTCGCCTCCCCGATCAACAATCGAGAAATATTACCTATCAAGCCGCATTCGATCAAGGTATTGCAATAATTGAAACAATGAAACTGCATATATTTAGAGAAGAAAATATCCTCTTCCCGCAGACTATGCAGCTCTTCACTCCCGATGATTTTAATAAATTAAATTAATATGGGCTGAGAAATGAATAATGCACTCTGATATAACAGGGATAATTCTTGCAGGTGGAAAAAGTTCGAGAATGGGTATCAATAAGTGTTTACTGAAAATCGGGGACGAAACTATTATCGAAAGAATTCTATCAGTAATGAAATCCGTTTTCGAAAAAGTTATTATTATAACAAATACTCCGGTCGAATACACATCACTCGGTGTTATGGTTTACAAAGACATTCTTAAGGGATTCGGTCCGATTGGCGGAATCCATTCGGGTCTAACACATTCATCTACCAATGAGGATTTTGTAATTTCATGCGATATGCCTCTAATGATAAAAGAGATGGTAGAATTTATTACTGAATATAAAAGTGATAAGTTAATTAGATTCTGCAAAGCGGGTGGTTATAATCAACCATTAGCGGGAATATATAAAAAAGGGCTGATTCCTGAAATAGAAATATTCTTAAACCAAAGCAATGATACTTCCACAAAATCTTTCCATCAACTGATTAAAAATGTGGATGCAGAGATCATCAATCCGGAAAATTTATCATTTTATAAAGAAGAACTATTTTTTAATGTAAATAACCTTAAAGATTATGGGTATGTCCTTAAAAAATAAGATTTATTGTTTTTGCTTCTCTTCTGAATTTGAAATGTGATTCTCTGAAGTCTTCATTAACAGAGCAATAAACTGTGCAATAAATTCAATCGGATTCGTGATCTTCTTCTTGTTCAAAGTAAAATATTCTTTCGTCTTCTCCTTTAATATCGGAAATATCTGCTGTGAATGATCAAAAACTTCATCGTAATTTTTAATTCCAACCCTGCTAAAGAATTTTTGGAATTTTTTTATCTCAATCCCTCGCGAAAGATAACTTATCGCCGGAATAACTACAGCAGCTCTAAAAATCATAAAAATTCCATTATAAAATCCTTCCGATGAAAGTTTAATTCCGGCAAATAAAAAATCCTTCTCCCCTACAAATAATGGTTGGAGTATAAGAAGGATTAATACTATCAAAAGAAATGAACGCTTAAACAAAAATCTTAAAAGTTTTCTATCCAATAAAAAAATATAGAGGATCGCAACCGGGAAAAAATAAATGGAATACTCGCGTGGAATAATAAATGCAGTTATGAAAATTATAAATACTATATATCTATTAATCATGTCGGGTTTTCTTGTAAAATTTCTTTAGCCCGCTTTGCGGTCTTCCAACCGAACCAGCCGGCAAATGCACCCAAAATAAGATATGAAAGAATAATCAGTGACACTACCAAATAGGATATCTCGCCGTTATAATTCATCTCTTTTCCGATTTTATTAATGATACCCAGATACACTTTGTAGATCCCGAATCCGAAAAATACTCCTTGCATAATTAGGCTGTGAATCAAAGTGTAAAGAAGTGTTAATGAGCCGTTAATTATTGAAGTTAAACGCGAATAAGAGAAAAGTGAAAATACAATCTCTCCAATTAGACCCTCAATAAAAATTGCAAAGAAAGGAGTGATATTGAAGCCGGGCAATGTTACTAATTTCAAAGTCGCCGTTACCGAACTAATTGCTATGATCGAACCTTTGTAGTTCACAAATGATCTTGATATTGTAATTAATATGATTGCAATAATTGTAAGAATTGTTCCTCTAAAAGGGATTTTGGATGCATGTAGAAGGGTGCCGATACTTAATTCTATGGCAGTCCATAACGCACTAAAAAGCGCAGTTGTTTTTATATCTCGATACTTTATATCATCGTTTTTCATTTACCTCTCCTTTCCAATTCGTCCTATTATAGGATTCGGGAGGCTTAACAATTTCTCATTAAGCCCGTAGGTTCTATTTTCATTAAATGTTTTTTTAGAAAATAAAACTCGGAGAACCATTAATTTTTATATCAAAATATAATCTATTTATTCGTGAGATTTAACTTTTAATTTAGATCAAATTATACTCGTGCATTCGTTTATAAAGTAATGCGCGCGATATTCCCAAAAGTTTTGCCGCATGAGTTCTGTTATTGCTCGCCCTTACTAATGCAAAACTTATTGCCTCCTTTTCTGTATTATATAGAAGCTCATTCAAAGTACAATTATTTGATATGCAGTAACCCTCCTTTTTCGTTTGGTTACCTTGAATTATAGTTTTAATATGTTCATCTGTAACAATATCGTGTGGTACTATCGCCATTAATCTTTCGAGAACGTTATTAAGTTCACGAACATTTCCTGGCCATCCATAGTTCTCTAATGATCTAAGTGCCTCATAACTAAGTTTTTTATGATAAATCCCATGCTTTACACTCAGTCTCTTCCACATAATTTTGATAAATGCAGGTATATCCAATTCTCTTTCACGAAGCGGAGGAATAGTTATTGGAATTACATTGAGCCTATAATAAAGGTCGCTCCTAAACTTTCCTTGTGCTACCAATTCTTCTAAATTTTCGTTCGTAGCAGCTATCAATCGAACGTTTACTTTTATTAATGCTTCACTTCCTAATTTATCTATTTCGCTTTCTTGCAATACTCTTAATAATCTGCTTTGAACATTAAAAGGCATATCTCCAATTTCATCCAAGAAAATTGTTCCCGTATCGGCAAGTTCAAATTTTCCTTTCTTTCCACCTTTCTTCGCACCCGTAAAGGCACCATCTTCGTATCCAAACAGTTCTGATTCAAATAAGGTTTCCTGAATTGCTGAACAGTTAAGACGTATAAAGGGTCCTTTATTCCGTTTGCTTAAATTGTGGATGCTTTGTGCATATACTTCCTTCCCCACACCAGTTTCACCTAACAACAAAACAGTTGAATCCGATGCTGCTGCTCTTAATGCAGTCTGTTTTACTTGCAAACTCGAGTTTGATATAGCTATTATATCCTCAAATGTAAAACTTGTATCGGGGTTCATTTTCGATTTGCTTTTTGTGTCTTGCAGTTCTATCTGGAGTTTCTCTACATGCTTATATGCTTTTTTTAATTCTTCTGTATATTCAAATCTTATAAGTCCAATTACACCGAGGCACTTTCCATTCTCCAATATTGGCAGCCTCGATACCACATATTCATGACCATGTATATTTTGTACTAAATCATTTTCTGCTATTCCTGTTTTTGCTACCAAATGCATTCTTGTATTTTCAATTACCTCTGTAACATGTTTTCCGATGACGTAATCGTGCTCAACGTTATGTATCTCTTCAAAGCTTTTATTAATATATATTATTATCCCTTCGCAATTAATCACCATTAATCCTTTAATAGAAAGATCAAGTATGGTCTGAAGGAACACTTTATTCTCTGCTAAATTTTCTAGACTACTGCTATATCCGTCTTGCATCGATTCACCTTTTTGACATTTGTCTATCTATGTAACACTGTTACAAATATAGACAATATTTTTATAAATGCGAAAAAACGGTTATAAAATAGATATAAGCTTATTTTAGAAGAATAAAGCATTATAATAGGTTTCAAATACATATTCTAACTATTTGTAGGTGTCATGAATATGTACACTTTTTAGAATTCTCATTTTACCTTGCCCTAACTCATTATAAAACAACAACTTAGAATTCTGGCACAATTCCTGTTTCTTATATGGAAATTCAAGATAGATAATACCTATCAGAATTATAACCAAATTAAATAACAAAGGAGAAGTTAAAATGGCTAAGAAACTTAAAGAAGTTTTGGATGATGCCGGCATATCGATGGATCTTCAGTATGGTGGAGAAGCTCCGGAAGGTTTAACCGCCCGTGAAATCAATAAGAAACCACATCCAAGAGTTCAGAAGTTGAAAGATATTTTTATGGATACATTATCCTCAGCGAATAATGAATTTCCATATTGGTACACACGCGAATATATGATGCATGATAATGAGATTCCCGTTGTAAGACGTGCAAAAGCTTTAAGAGCTGCATTCTCACATTTAACACCAACTATTTTTCCTGGTGAATTATTAGTTATGCGCAAAGCTTCTTATTTCCGCGGCTCATTCCCTATGCCTTGGTTATCAGAAGGTTTTTATATGGCTCACGAAGATGATTTTTATAAAGAAGCTCTAAAAAGAGGTTCTGCATCTGTTGATGAACATTCAAAATTTGGTTCTGGCGGCGGTAACGTTACTCAAAGTTTTGGTAAAGTTATCTCTATTGCCGGTAAATTCGGTATGCGTCAAGAAGAAGTTCCTGCTCTATTAAAATTAGCTAAAATGTGGGCTGGCAAATCTGTTGATGATTTAGGTAATAAATATGAGAAAATGGTTCCTGAATATCATGTAAAAGAACAAATCATGAGAAGCATCGTTTGTATGTTCGATTCCGGTTTCACTCTTCCTCAAGGTCGTGAAGTAATTAACTATTACTATCCATTAGAATATGGTTTCGATGGCATTATCAAAATGGCTACCGAATTGAAAGCTGAAGTTGCCGGTAAAGCTGATGGTGACGGAATGGTTGGTATGAATCGCCTTTATAATTATGAAGCAGTTATTATTGCTCTCCAAGGTGTTCAGAATTGGATAGCTAACTATGCTAAAGAAGCTCGTAGATTAGAAAAACTTGTTTCAGATAAAGTTCAGAAAAAAGAATATAAAGAGATTGCTGATAGATTAGATTGGATCGAACATAATCCTCCAAGAACTTTTATCGAAGCTCTCCAATTGATCGAAACTCTTCACTTAGCTGTTCTTAATGAAGATGCTATTTCCGGTATGTCTCCGGGTAGAATTGGTCAGATTTTATATCCTTACTTCGAACAAGATATCGAAGCCGGAAGAATTACTGAAGATGAAGTAATTGAATTATTAGAATTAGATAGATTAGTTAAAACATCCATCGATTGTTTCGCTTCCACCGGTGTTGTTGGTGGCGTTCTTTCCGGTAATACTTTCAATACAGTTTCTATCGGTGGCGTTAATAAACTTGGTCAATCCGCTGTCAACCGTTTAGAATATTTGATCTTGGAAGCAGCTGTTAGAAACGCTATGCCTCAATCAACTATCGCTCTTCTTTATGATGAAAAAATTCCTGAAGATTTCTTGATGTTAGCTATGGAAGTAATTAAGAGCGGTGCTGGTTATCCTGCTTTTATGAATTCCCCTATCGCTCAAGAATTCTTAATGAAACAATATGGCAAAGAAGGTATGAACTTAGAGGACGCTCGAGCTTGGGCTATCGGCGGTTGTCTTGAAACTTCTCCTTGCGCTTGGAAACCTCTCCACTTAAATGGTAAAGAATACTTTATACCTGGCGGTGCTGGACAACCAACTAGTGTTGGCGTTCACTTTATCTCTATGCCAAAAGTATTAGAATTAACCTTATTTAACGGTATCGATCCAAGAACAAACGAAAAAGTATATGAACCTCATAATAGAAAACTTACTACTTATGATGAAGTTTGGGATCAATTCACGAAATATTGGCAGAAAAGCGTTGAAGTATTAGCTTGGACAAACAACATTCAGCATGATATCTGGCGCAAAAACAATATGGCTGTTATTAACTCATTACTTAAACCGGATTGCTTAGATAATGGTCATTTAATTAATGAATTAGGTTATAGATACAATGGTACATTCAATATTGAAAGTGCCGGTACTATTACTTTAGTAAACTCTATGGCTGCTCTTAAAAAATTAGTTTATGATGACAAAGTTGTTACATTAGCTAAACTTAAAGAAGCAATTAAAGATAATTTCGGATTTAAAGATGCACGCGAAGTAAATTCATTCTCTTTAGCTGATCAAGAAAAACGCGATGACAGTGCCGGTCAATGGGAAGAATTACACTTCAAGACTCTTCAAGCTCCTAAATATGGTAATGATGATAAATATGCTGACGAAATTCTTCTTCAATGGGAAAACTTCTTCTGCGCAGATTCATCAAGATATGAATCAC
>JALNXG010000065.1 GCA_023230485.1 Melioribacteraceae bacterium | reverse complement strand
TATGTACTTATACGTTGTGTTTTCTATAAGTCCGGTATCCGTTATAGCAATCTCCGAACTACTAGCCGGTACGCTTATTACTCTTCTTCCGTTTCTCTCTATTACAAATTCCTTAGTGTGGTAAGGGTTAGCTATATTCACATTCAAATACGTCTCACCTACTGCCGCATCAATAACCGATAGGGATATGGCATCATCCATCAGCACCGGCTCGTTACTCTCACACGAAAAATTCATTATTTGTATCGCTATCAGTACGGTTATTGCTATTTTTTTCATTATCTGTTCCAACAAAATAATTTGAGAATATACTGTCATTTTAATTAGGAGCTCGTAATCTTATTTAGAAATTAAATCTATAAAAAATAAAAGTCAATAGAGTTGTAGTGCAAAAATTTTTACCTTTTTTATATGTTTAAAAGCTCTGTTTGAAGGTTTGAGCGTAATGCAGATTTGTTAATTTAAGAAAATATTTATATATTTTAATCAGAGTTTTTAATCTGATTAGTGAGAAGTATGTTAAGAAAAATTATAGAAATAAATGAAGATAAATGCACCGGATGCGGTGAGTGTGTGCCGGAATGCCACGAAGGCGCATTACAGGTTATCGATGGTAAAGTACGCTTAATTAGCGACCTCTTTTGTGATGGTCTCGGTGCGTGTATCGGTTATTGCCCCGAAGGTGCGCTAACTGTTATCGAAAGAGAAGCAGAACCATACAACGAAACAAAGGTAATGGATTACATAGTAAAAGGGGGCGAGAATGTGATTAAAGCTCATCTAAAGCATCTTGCCGAGCATGGGGAATTTGCTTTCCTCGCCGAAGCTAAAGAATATCTCACTGCAATGGGAATGGCAATCCCTTTTTATGAAATAGCCGAAAAAGAAAAGCACGGATGCGGAGAACAGAATATTAGCATCTCAGGCAAAGATCTCCATGCTAAAGATGAGTGTGGTAAGGTAGGTTGCGGAGAAGAACAAATGACAATTAATAAGAGATCAGAAGTTGGGAATAATGGAAGCGGTGCAAACGATATTGATAGAAGCGGAAATGGCGGCGACCGAATTACAGCCGAAAGTGGAAAAATTACTGCCGGCGACAGCAATTTTGATAATGAGAATAATGGGGATAACAAAAATGTCGGAGGGAACGAGCATAAAAATAATACTCCCATACGTATAGACACTGAACTCACTCATTGGCCCATTCAGCTTCATCTTATTAATCCCTCCGCAGGACATTTCAGAGACGCAGACCTACTGCTTGCTGCCGATTGTAGTGGTTTCTCTTATCCGAACTTTCATACCGATTTCCTTAAAGAAAAAACACTCGCTATCGCATGTCCTAAACTTGATACTAATAAACAAGTCTATCTCGATAAACTAATCGCTATGATCGATTCCTCTAATATCAAATCAATTACTGTGCTGGTTATGCAAGTCCCCTGCTGTAATGGATTAGTAAAATTAGCTCAACAAGCAGTGGAATTTGCCAATCGTGAAATTCCTGTAAGAGTTATTGTTATAGGAATTGACGGTGGCATATTAAATGATATTATGCTAAATTAGCCGGAATGGATAAAGAGAACTTTTACGATTCTATATCGAAGTTTTATGACGAGATGATCGATTTCGATAAAGCACTAATTAGAAGGAAGGAGCTGCTCTCCGGATTTTTATCTCACGATATAGCTAAAGCAAATTTTTATTGGCGAAGACTATATGCGGCGGATCTGGGTTGCGCTACCGGCATTGATTCTATTGCTTTATCTCAACTCGGTATAGAAGTTACCTCTATTGATATTTCAGGCGAAATGATTAAGAAAGCAAAAGCCAATGCAGAAAAATTCCGTATTAAATTAAAAACTGCTAAGACCGATCTCGCAGAGATCGCACCCGAATTTGATGATAATTTCGATCTTATAATTTCCTCTTCCAACACACCTGCTAACATCCCATTTGATAAAATTCAGTTAGTACTCGATAATTTTTATCGGATATTAAAACCGGCAGGGAAATTTATTATTCAGCTCCTTAATTATGATAAGATGCTAAAAGAAAAGACTCCTACCTTCGCTCGCACGAAAATTAATAATGAAGAGATCACTCGCGGTTATACTTACGGTGAAGATGAAATGAAGTTCAATGTAAAAAATTCTTCTTCAGAATTTTCCTCATCGATCTTTCCGCACCGAAAAGCTGAAATGAAACAATATCTTCATAATTCCGGTTTCACAAAATTAGAATTCTTTGGCGGACTAAATAAATCACCATTCGATATCCAAACCTCTAAAGACTTAGTAATAACCGGTATTAAACCAGAATAATCACGATTGCAATAGAAATATTTTGCTTCCGCAACCACCCGGTTTAATATCAACTATCCAAGAAGTAACTTTTCCAACCCTTCCATAAAATTTTTCACTGAATTAGAATTAGTCCTAAAATAAAGTGATGGCTCAATCATCTCTAATTCCATTAGCTCAAACTCATCATCTTTATTTCGTACTAAATCTACTCTCACTTGGAACGGTATTTCTCCATTTATTGATTTTCTTGAATCATCGTGCGAGTGCGCAGTAGAAATCTTTCCTTGAGAGAAAATCTTACCAAGTGCGGCAATAACGTTCTCCGCTGTTTTAATTATTTTCTCTGATGGCTCGATTGCCCTTATAATTCCGCCATGCTCTTCCTGAACTCTAAAATCATTCGTCTTAGGAGTTTTAAGTACTGTATGACTTAATTTTCCTCCGAAATGAATTAGTGAATATTCACCCTCTTTGATCACATTCTCTAAAAAGGGTTGAATAAAAAATTCACGATTACGGAAACTCTCTTTAATCTTCGGTAATAGCTCTTTTAAATTATCCGGAGTAAACCAATAAGTATGATCCGCATTAGCACTGACGGTCGGTTTTATTATAAGTGAATCCGACCCCTCAACATCAAATATTGTATCAAAGTTAATTTCATCAATATGAAAACCATGAACGGTCGGCGGAATCCTCACTCCCCTTTCTGCTAAATCGAGAAGATATTTTTTATTAATATTCCAGCGTACGATTTCGAGCGGGTTAATAAGTAAAGCATTCGAGCGATCGATGGTTTCGAGAACGCTAAAAAATTCTTCGGGATACTGCTGATAATCCCAAGTAGTTCGGATCATTACCGCATCATAATTATTCCAATCGACACTTTTATCGTGCCACGATTTTACATCCAAATTCCAATTTTTTTCTTTAATTGATTCATAAACGAGTTCATCATCAACTACAAAATTTTCGAGATTGTCTGTGGAAAGCAGACAGAAATTTTTTCCATTACTCAATTACAAACTCCTTTTTAATAAAATTATTACCTGTTCCATCAAAGTGGAGGTTCATCTTCTTTCCTCCTCTAATACCAATTTCATAATCTCTCGCGGCAAGCCCCTCGGCTTCAAGAATCAATTTCCCTTTAGAAATTTTTTGTGAGATTATTTTTATTCCTTCGTTTGTGCTGCCGACTTTTGTCTTATTCGCCAAAAGATAAATTTCTGGTCCTGATTTATATTTAATTACTGTTTCATATCTGTCTGCTAATTCAAAAGATTTACTTATGGTAACTGATTGATCATTTTGGATTAATTCAGCATCTTCGGAAATGAGCACAGAACCAAGCGCTGCATCGGGTTTGAAAATAACTTTAATTTTATCCCCATTATTATTGACTGCAATCAATTTAATTTCGTTATCACTTTTGTAATAATAGAAATCAACTGAAGCATTTTTGCCCGAACTAAATCCTCTATATTTTACATTCTTAACGATTAGACTATCCCAATCGGCAGGAATCTTCGGTGCAAATATAATAGTTTTATCTTCAGAATTTACATCTATACCTGCAAGTCCGCGAATTATCGGCAGCATATACCCGCTCGTACTAAAGCCCTGATTATGATATGCCTCGCCGAGTTTATTATTAATATCGCCTGAATAAACTTCGGGACAAACACCGAGCCCGTAATTAAACGCATGTTGATATGTATTGCGAATGACTTCAAACCCCTGCAAATTAAAGTGATTATTGAACAGAGCAGTGCCTGCAAAATTGGAATTGAATCCCCACACAGTGCCGTAATTATAATTAACAGGATCGTAATACTTTGAATCTTTCGAGAGATTTCTTACACCCCAATCGGTAACCATATCGGAATGATTGAAAAATTTTAATGTTCTCAAAACTCTTTCTTGATTAAGAAAATCGAATAGCATCACGGCAGTAGGGAAAAGAGATTTTTCTTTTACCTGTTCGCCGGCTTCATTCGCACCGAAGCTGTAAAAGCCAAGATCATTCATCCAATATATTTTTTCTAATGCCGCTGCTGCAAGGGGAAATTGTTTTTCAGTTTTTTTCCTCAATGCGGGATCATCAATTGCTCGAGCTAAATTATTGACTTCCTTAATTGCTTGCACCCAAAGCCCTTGTGTATAAATATCATTATGAATTTTTACTAATTCACCAAATTCGAGCACTCCAAGTCCGGCACCTTTCAAATCCATCAAGCCATCATTATTGCTATCCTTGCTCATGCACCATTGATATGCCTGCATAATGGAAGTCCAACTCTTATGAATAAAATCCAAATCACCGCTTCTTCTATAATATTCGCCTATTGCCACAAGGTACCATGGAGTAGTATCGGCATGATTATATCCGTAATGATAATCATTCCACCAATCGATAAGTCCATTGCTTTGCGAAAGTTCGTGCGACATTTTTCCGATGTCATTATTTATTTCATCAATCGATTTTTTACGAATCGGGAAATTTTCTTGCCTCTGCCATTTTTGTGCGAATGATAAGAGGTCTTTTGCGGCACTATAATCACCGTAACCAATAATAGAGAGAGCGTTAATATAAGCATCGCCTCCGAAATACCATGCAAATCCGGGCCTCCCGCCGCCACTTGATAAACCGTATCCCGCAACTAATCCTTTTCCAAGTTTTGGATTTTCTACCATCAAATTATTGAGAGCAACTTTCCCCCATTCATAAGCCAGATTGAATTTTTTATCGGGAGAAATTATCTCCATCGTATTATGCCGGAGATTATTATAGTAATCGTAATTTTTTCTATAGAGATTTTCTGTGTTGCTTAATAATCTATTATATAACGCATAAGCGGAATCTCGGCTTAAACCAGTGCCTCCGGCTATTACTATCGGAATAAAATTTTCGTTTGCTTGATTTGGACAGATTTCGATTTTGAATTGAATAGGAGTATCGGCAAACATGTGTGCTGGTGGAGTTGCCATCTGTTTCGCTATCGGAGAGCCGACATAAAAACTCGCTCTTCGCTGTGATTCGGAAATGAGATAAGCATTTGCTTTGGCATCCCAAAAGCTATACTGACCACCAATGCCTGCGGGCCATTGAGGCTGCATAACAGGTACAAATCCGGGTACGATTGAAAGTGGAGTTGTGGAATAAACATCTAATAATACTACCGCTCCTTCTTCTTCATAAGGGACATAAATTATCTCTTTTACCGTGAATGATTCATATACGAATGTTATGGTTGTTGCTTCGGGCGTAACTGAAATATCGCTAACTATATCCTTGCTCAAAATCGGAGTAGTAGATGTACCAATGAAAAACTGCAGATCGAATCCACGGAGTACTTTCCATTCCCAAATCCACATTTCAAAGTTGCCGCTTTCATTACCCATGAGTGCCGCTTTAAGTCCAATTTTATCCATATATTGATTTGCTGAGGCAGTGCGGCAAAGTTCCAAATCATTTTTTGTAAGATCAAACTTTTTGATAAGTCCTTTCTCTTGAGCAAAATTTAACTCCTGAAACGAGAAACTTATGATTAGCAATAGTAGTAATATATTTAGTGATTTCATTGTAATCTCACATATTTATCGATTAATAATTTCGCTAATATGGAATCCCAAATATAATTCGGCGGAGAATTTAGTACTTCATTATCGGGACTATATGATTCCCAAAAATTATGGTTCTTCCTTAATTGTACCGCCGCCACATTTATCATTTTATCAGCTAGTTGATTCGCAATATCGTCATACCCGTAATTTCGTAAACCATCATAAACCAGATAATCCCATAATAGCCATACAGGTCCATTCCATTTACAGCAATAATCCACATAAGGAGTAAACCACTCATCATCAGCCGCGAGAGTCGGCACTCCATACCTTCGCCAAAACTTAGTTGTATCGGTGAGTTTATCTATAAGAAATGCGGCTCTCTCATTATCGACCGCCTCCGCCCAAAGTGGAAGAAAACCGATAATCTCTTCACGTCTAAGATCACGACTCATAAATTTAAAACTATGATCCTCCTTATTAATCGAGAAGAAAAACTTTTTCTCATTATCCCACATTCTTTCATTTACCAATTGACTTATAGTATCTGCTTTCGACTCATAATATTTTGCATCTTCGGGGAGTGAAAATGCGCCGGCAATTTTACTAAGTGATCGAAGTTCTTTTATTATCATCACAGTTAAATCGAGACACTCGAGTTCATCTGAAATATCTTCTTTATCCACATCAAGATAACGTTCGGCAGATACTTGAAAAACTGCGTTATACCAATCACGTACATTTTCAATAATCCCATACGGTCCCCATTCAAAAGTGCCATCGTGATCTAAATCCCGATTTTCAAAAAGCCAATTGATATATTTTCTGCCTGACTTATAAGCATCCGCAAGAAACTTTTTATCCTTACTTACAGAATAGATTTCCCAATTAATCCAATTGAAAAAAGGAGCGGAGGTGGAGGACATATCACGATTAAGGGCTTTAGAAAAATGAGGATAATCCTGCATCCCACGCGGTCCGTGCCGATAAGCAATCAATCCATCTTCTCTCTGCTGCTCCATATAAACATATTGAGAACCTTGAGCTGAAACGAGATCGAGATAAGCATAAGCGAGCATACTAAGAGATTCATGAAGCACTTGATGACCGTGTCCCCAGCCCCAAAGCGGCTCGCGAGAGAACACATAATAATTATATTTCGTCTCCCCTTCGGGCGGCAGCATACATCCTCTTACTAAATTAAACGCTCCAAGATAGATAAGTTTTTCATCTTCACTTTTGAATTTTATTCTTGGAATGCGTGAGAATAATCTGATATTATCATCTAGATATTTTTGGAGCGATTCCTGTTTTAATTTATTTATTTGATTAATTAATTCTTTGCTATCCTCTTTCTCATCCTGCCATCCCCTAAAATATTTTATATTTATTTCTTCACCGGCTTGGAGCGATAATTTACCATGTAATGCAATGAAATCTTTATTCCCTTCAACTGAATGATTCAATGAATCATTTCTATTCTCGGAATAGAAATCAGTTTTTATTGTATTATAAAAATCATTCATATCACCATTATATGCACCGAAAGAATAGAGATCAAAACCTGCCGAGAAAATGTCTCGTGTATTGGTAGGATAAGGAGCGTTTTTATATAATCCACTAATTAATCGGTATTTTGATTCATGGTGATTAGTGAAATAAGCAGCGTTTGGTTTATCAAAATTATTTATGCTGAGTGAATCATTTCCGAGTTCGAGTACGGGATATATTTCGATATCATGTTTTATTCTGTCTTCGTTTTTAATATTAATACTAACTACCGCAATTGATGAGCTATATACAAAAAATGTTTCCTGAATTTTTATACCTCGAAATGGTGAGTATTCTAATACAGCCATATCTGAGAATGAAGCAGTAACTATCGGCTTCTCATAATATTCACTAATATTATTTACCACAACTTGATCAATTTTCCATATTGAAAAAAATCTGCCCGCTTTATCTCCGCTATATGTAATCGGAGCGCAATCAGAATAGTAATCCATCTTGTAGCCCTTATCGCCATAAAGCCGAGAGCGTTCCATAGCCGCTGTATAGGTAGTATATAAAGGGTCATCCCACTCTGCGCTAATTTTTAGATAGTCATCAGAAACAGTTAATCTTTGTGCTGAGACAAGAGCAATGGGAAGAAACAAAAATATCATGAGTAATTTATTTCTCATAAATATCTACTCCCCTTTCTTCATATTATCAATATCAAGGAGGAATTTTGCTGCCATACCGCTCCATATATAAGTTTTATTCTTGCCCGCACGTGCATCATCCGCAGAATAAAATTCCCAAAAATAATGATCCCGTTTTAATTGATTTGCGACCGCATCTAGAACCTTATCACTAAGTTCAATTGCCTCCTTTTTATATCCATAATCTAGCAGTCCTTGAAAAACAAGATACTGCCACGGCACCCAGATAGGTCCATTCCAATATCCGAGTGGATTATAATATTTATTCTTTGCTGAAAGAGTTGGAACACCGTTCTTTCGCCAAAATTCTGATTTATTGAATAATGATTTCGTCAATGCCTTGGCACGTTTAGCATTCGGCACTCCCGCCCACATCGGCAGAAATCCTATTATCTCCTTTATTTTTAAATCATCATTTTTCTTGTAGCTAAATTTGCCTGTATTCCTATTAATATTGAAATAAAAATTCTGTCTGCTATCCCATAATTTTTTATCAATTAGTTTTGTTAAATTATTTGCTTTATCTGTCCATTCATGCGCTTCAACAAATTTACCAAGCATAAGAGCCATCTTGCTTAATGACTGCGCCTCTTTGACGAGCATTGAATTAACATCCGGTCCTTCAAAATTAGAAGCCCATCCTACATTATCCCAAACTGCAACGAGTGCATCGCGAACACTTTCAAGCTCCGCATGTCCACCCCATGAATACAAGCCATTATTGTTCGAGTCCCGAACAGCAGTATAAAAATTATAGAATTTCGTGCCCGATTCGTACGCCTCCTGAAGAAATTGCATATCCTTTGTGATCATAAAGAGTTCGTAATTCTGATAATTAAACCAAGGGGCAGAACTCGTAAGCGCACCGTTATACTCAATTTTTTCATTGAGATAGGGACCGGTTCTATAATTTATATATCCATTTGGATACTGCCTTTCAAAATATACCCGTTGAGAATTGAGTGCTCCTTCCGGATCCATATAAGCATAAGCTAGCATCGTAAGCGATTCGTGGAATACCTGTCCCCCATAACCCCATCCCCATTTCGGTTCACGAGAAAATACATAATAATTATAATTGCATTCACCTTCAGGCGGCATCATACACTGCCTGATTAATGAGAACGCACTATAATAAAGCAACTCTCTTTCTTTATTCTCGAATTCTAATCTCGGAATTTGCGAATATGCTTTTTCATCTGCGGTTATTAATTCTTTTTTATCAACATTGAGCAAATTATTGAAAACTGTTTTTAGCGAATCATCACTTATCGATACATCATTCAATATGCGAACTGTTCTGAAATTAAATGACTCATCGGGCTTTAATTTTATATTTTGTATATATTCAATGCGCTTTCCTACTGCTACAATTGTATCGGGAATAGATGATGTAGAAAATAAATTCTTGAAATTTTCTACTAACGGTATATCATGGGAGACCATCCAGCTATCACGTTTACGAAGATGTTCAAAGAAAAAGAATTTACCTCTATTCCTTCCGTTTTCAATTTTTTTATCAGAGCTGAATTTATTGATTATATTGAACGAAATATCTTTATCGGTTTCATTTGTAATGGTATAATCTTGGAATGCAGAGGAAGAAGAATAAACTGAATAAAAAGCATCAACCCGGAGGCTATCAATAGGATAAAAATAAAAACCAACTATATCGCTATATGACAAAGTAATTATCGGCTCTTTAAAGAATTCGTTTACAGAACTAATTCTTTTACCGGCGATATTAAAAGCGATTTCTAATTTGCCTGCATCTTTAGAATCAAAACCGATTCCTTTAATTGGGTTATACCAAAGCAATTGATATCCTTGATCGATTTTATATTCGGTGCGTTGCATAGGTGCGGCATAGACTGTAAATAATGGGGAATCTTTATCTGCGTGTAAACTCGACAGATAATTTATATCTGTGGTCTGCCCCGAAATTCGCACAGAAAATTGAACTGCAAGGAATAGTATCCATGCAGTAATTATTTTTATTTTCCTCATTTACTTCCTTTCTTCATCTGCTTCCTTTTCTCACTTACTACTTTTCTTCAACCAAATCATTTCTTATTTCGCTTCCTCAAGTAAAATTACTGCACTGTCATAAATCTTATTCATCTTCAACGTAATTCCTTTGTTCATTAAATACTCACCCATATAGACACCATTATTTTCTACTAAGTGAGCCGTGTTTCCACTCTTATCATCCGGCTCATAAATTTTATATTTTTTATCGGAAGTAAGTCCCTGAAGTTTTACTGATTGTGCATTCATTCCCATAAAATAATTTACGAGATATGCTGTTACTAAACCTTTTGATTTATCTTCACTTAAGTATTGATTAGAAATAAAATAACTATCATAAGGAGAAGCTAATCGATAGAGATCGCCAAATTGCGTAATTTCCCTCACACCTTTATAAAATTCCAATTTTGTTTTAGAATAAGATTTTTCTTCGGCGGTCATTTTTGATGGATCGAGTTCGAGACCTAGCCGACCGCTAAACGCTACATCGAAACGAAATTTGAGTGGCGTGATCCTACTCGTCTGATGATTAGGAGATGCTGATACATGGCAAGCCATTGTATTTGCAGGATAAAACAGCGATGCACCATATTGAATGAATAGTCTTTGATATGCATCTGTATTATCGCTCGTCCAAAATTCACTTGCCCGGCTAAGTGCTCCATAATCAGTTCTTCCACCACCTGATGAACATGACTGCCATAAAATATTCGGATATTTTGCGCGTAACTGATCGAATAATTTATAATAACCATCAATCTGTCTGATCCAAAATTCACTCTGTCTTTCAACCGAAAGATATGGCGAGCCCGGTTCGGTAACAGATCTGTTATAATCCCATTTTATATATTCAATCCCTTTATTCTCGGTAAGGATTTTATCTAACTGGTTATAAATATTTTCCACAACTGCGGGATTAGAAAAATCGAGTATCAATTGAGTTCTTCCGAGAGTGCGTTCTCTTTGCGGAACGGAAATCACCCAATCAGGATGCGCTTCATAAAGCTCACTTTTGGGATTTACCATTTCTGCCTCAATCCAAAGCCCGAACTTCAATCCTTTTGAATTAGTATAATCAATAATTTTTTGTAATCCCCCTTCGAGCTTATCGTAATTTACTATCCAATCCCCCAAACCTGCTCTATCATTATTGCGTGGATACTTACGTGCAAACCAACCATCATCAAGTACGAACATTTCGACACCAATCTCAGCTGCGGCATCCACCATTGTCATAAGCTTCGGATTAGTAAAATCAAAATATGCCGCTTCCCATGAATTTAATACTACAGGACGTACTTCATCAGATTTTGGGACTATATAACGGCGAGCGAATCTATGTAATATTCTCGATGCCTCTCCCTTGCCTTTATTTGTAATACTGAAATAAAATTTTGGTGTGGTGAATGTTTTGCCCTGGTCTAATAAGTACTCTGCATCAAAATCATTTATACCCGATGTAACCGTCAACCTCTTATCATTATTTTGATTGAAATTTAACTTCCAGTTTCCGCTCCATGCAATAGAGCCAATCAATACTTCCCCTTCGGTTTCTGTTGCCGGTTTATCGAATGATATCATAAAAGATGGACTTGCGAGACTTGATGTATGTCCCACTCTCGAATCTAAAACAGTCGTGCCTACCGGAAGTCTATTATCTTCTGCATGAAATTCATTGCCCCATGCTCCATATAAATTTGTAAGCCAATACTCTTTCTTATTAAAACTGATTTGTGATGAAGCGAAATTTTGAAGTCTAACACCATCCTCTTCATTATTTGTTATTTCGGTAAATGCTTCAATAATATTTTCATTGAAGTAAGTTTTATAGTGGAGTTTTACTTCAAATGGATAAACGCCATCTATCAATGAGAAAATATATTCGGTGATATTTTTATTGATCTGCTTCACTTCGTGAGATACATAATAAAGATCGGTACTCCTATTACCATCCGAATGAACCGCTTTTATTGCAGGGTCGGTTATTCCTTTTACGCCATAAGCGGAGTATTCGAGAAATTGCGGATTAAGTCGATTTAATTGATTTCCATCACCTAATTCTGCTCCAAGATAATAAGTATATAATTTTTTGTTCTGATTTACACCCATTATTAAATTAAAATCTTTGACTGCAATATTTATCAATTCCTTTGTACCGAAGAGATCGTCTATATAAATTTTCTTGTTGTGTTGATCGATAAAATAAACATCTGCCCAATCTGCATGATCGCTATTCATTCCGTCATCGCCATCGTCAGTTAGTAGTTCAATCGTTTTATTCTTTTCTAATTTTAGATCGATAATGTGCGCCGGGTTTCCACCTCTCATAATCGGACTGCGATAAATCTCTTTTCCATTACCCAAAATTATAAATCGTGCCGACCCTGATTTACCAGTCTCGGAATCGATTCCCACTTCTGCATAAAATCGTTGAAAATCTTTTGTGCCTTCTAATTTTATTGTCGATGGCGAATGAGTGCCAATGCCTCTTTCGTATTTTTTTGCGCCTATTGAGAGGACATTTTTTTCGACAGAAGTACGTACTCCAAGATCACCCCACCCCTGATTATTAGATACATTCACTTGTGCAAAAGTGATAGAAAAAGAAAATAACAGAATAGAAAGTAGCTGTTTCATAGCCGACCCTGATATAATGAAAAGATTATCTTTAAAAATTCATATATAGGATATGAATGTCAAGTAATTAAATCCTAACCGGTAATCAAAATTCTCTGTTTCATTTAGAAAAAGAATATTAACTTAAGCTCAAAAATTTGGCATGCAACTTCGGGCTTAAGCCGGGAGTCTAATTTATTATTAAATAACTATTTACCAATTTTCCTTGGGGGAAAAAAGATGAAAAAACTTATCTTTACTTCTTTACTAATTTTACTATGTGTCCTATTTATGAATCAAAACATTAATGCCCAAGTCGATAACCCATTTTTTACAGAATGGACAACTCCATTCAAAGCTCCACCTTTCGATAAGATTAAAAACGAGCATTATATGCCCGCTTATATCGAAGGTATGAAAAAGCAAAATACCGAAATAGACGCAATTACTTCAAATACTGAAAAACCCACTTTTGAAAACACATTAGTCGCTCTCGAAAAAAGCGGCGAACTTCTTACCAGAGTAGGTGGTGTATTTAATAATCTTATGCAGGCAAATGCAGATGAAGAGATGCAGAAAATTTCGCAGGAACTTTCTCCTCTTCTTTCAAAACATTACGACGACATTAATCTAAACGAAAATTTATTCGCACGCATTAAATCCGTTCACGATTCCCCTGATGCAAAAAAACTAAATCCTGAACAGAAAGTATTACTTGATAAGTATTACAAGGATTTCGTAAAACGTGGGGCAAATTTATCGGAATCCGATAAAGATAAACTTCGTAAAATAAATGAAGAGCTTTCTTTATTAACAATCAAATTCGACGAAAACGATTTAAAAGAAACCAATGCTTTTGAATTGGTAATTGATAATGAAGAGCATTTATCAGGGCTTCCGGCTTCAGCAATTGCCGCAGCCAAGGAAGCTGCTGTGAGCAAAGGGTATGAAGGTAAATGGCTTTTTACACTTCACGCACCAAGTTACCGAGCATTTATTCGTTATGCAGATAACCGCTCGCTAAGAGAAAAAATTTATAACGCTTCAAAGAATATTGCAAATAACAATAATGATAACGATAATAAAAATATTGTAGAAAAAATCGTTTCGCTTCGCCTCCAAAAATCTAATCTGCTTGGTTATAAATCTCTAGCCGATATGACACTTGAAGATTATATGGCAAAGGACAGCAAGACGGTTGATGATTTTCTAATCAAACTTTGGGAACCGACTGTAAAAAAAGCTAGTACCGAAATTGATGCTTTGAAAGAATTAGCCCGCTCCGAAGGAATGGCAGATAAATTCCAACCGTGGGATATGCCTTACTATGCTCAAAAATTAAAAGTTGCAAAATATTCTCTCGATGATGAAATGGTAAAACCTTATTTCAAACTCGATAATGTTCTCGATGGTCTTTTTACGGTGGTAAACAAGTTATATGGTTTGAAATTCGAGGAAAGGAAAGATATTCCGGCATATCATCCGGACGTGAAAGTTATTGAAATAAAAGAAGCTGATGGAAGGCATCTCGGTTTGCTTTATGCAGATTATTTTCCTCGCGAAACTAAGCAGGGTGGCGCATGGTGTAACGTAATCCGCGATCAAAATAATATCGGTGGAAACTTTGTTTCGCCGATAATTATTAATTGTGGTAATTTTTCTAAACCGACCGCAGATAAACCCGCGCTACTTAGTTTAAGTGAAGTAGAAACTATTTTCCATGAATTTGGTCATGGACTTCATGCTTTATTTACTAACGTTACTTACCCTCGTCTAACGGGTTTTAATGTTGCTTGGGATTTCGTTGAGCTTCCTTCGCAGATAATGGAAAACTGGGCTAAAGACCCGACCGTACTAAAAATGTTTGCTAAGCATTATAAAACCGGTGATGTAATTCCTGATGAACTATTAGAGAAAATTAAGAAAGCCGACCTTTATAATACGGGCATTCTTCATGTTAGCAGTTACTTATTCCCTGCTCTTATCGATATGGAATTTCACGCTCGCACAAAGGATACTCCATTTGATGTAACTGAATTTGATAATGCTGCGCTTGCAAAATATCATGTGCCTTATGAATTATCATCTCCATATCCGAGTACACAGAATGGACATATTTTTACAGGCGGCTATGCGGCTGGTTATTATAGCTATATCTGGGCTGCGGTATTAGATGCTGATGCATTTAGTGCATTCAAAGAAAGTGGCGATCTTTTTAATCCGGCACTTTCTGCTTCGTTTAGAAAAAATATTCTTTCACGCGGTGCGACGGATGAACCGATGACGTTATTCAAAAATTTCAGAGGTCGCGAACCAAAAGTAGAACCGCTAATTGAAAGAAATGGGCTGAACTGATATTTTATGTCATTTCCATTAAGGGAAATGATTTTTGAGTAAGATGATGATTGAGAATGTTGTTACTGTTACAGTCTGGTATAACGATAGAAAATACGAAGTGTCGGAGTAGGGAATATGGGGCTGTTTAAGCAAATAAAACTGTTATTGGTGCACATACTTTGCTCACGTTTCGTTCGGTAGATATATCAACTGAAACAAGGCGCTAAGAAATAAAGTTATAAGTAATAATTAAGCATTAAAAAACCCCGCTTCGGCGGGGTTTTTCTTTGAAATATATTTCGTATTAAACTCGGTTTTTTCGTAGAGCTATTTTGCCCGTTCGCCTACGCTAAATCCTTATATTTCTTTTCTATCTCTTCAACTTTATTTTTACTATAATCAGAAACACCAACCATCAAGCCCGCTGTTACAATTACTGCTCCGGCTATCTGATAACCTGTAACGTTCTTACCGAATAAAAACATAATAAATGGAAGAAGAGCTAAATAAATATTTGTATAAGGTACCCAGAAATGTGCTGCAAATTTTGATAACTTAAAAAATCCAAAACTATATATATATCCTGTTAAACCTGCAAGTATAACAAAGAATATCGGCATCCAATTATTTGGGAATATGCTTCCTGAGAATAATGAGAAGAATCTGTTCTCTTCGCCTGCACCAACCATCTTTCCGATAATCGGAATCGAAAAAAGTGCAATCGAAATAAAAAGCATTTTCCATATTTCACGCCATACTACTAATGCGTTTGGTCCTACATTTGGTAATGCAGTCTGAACCGTTTTATTATTCAATATCTGTTGTGAGCATAAACAAAGATTAATAATTATAATCCATATAATTCCAGTAAAATCAAGAACAGCTTTTGGATCATACTCTTTTCCCAACATAACAGGTAAGTGAGGGGTTGCAAGACCAATAATAACAAGCGTTATACCTATCCAATGCTCTTTTCGCACTTGGGCATTAAAAAGAAATTTACCTAAGAAAGGAAGAAATGCTAAATAAATATTTACATAAGGAGCATAAATATGAGGTGAGTAATATCGCGGTAAATAAAAGAAACCAATATTTTCTATAACGCCGGTGAATGCTGCGGTTACGATTGTAATCATCGATAGAGCACCGGGCCATAAATATTTTGCCGGCTTCCCTTTTATTAATTCTACTGTAACAGCAATTGCCGCCCAAACAAATTTGGAAACTTCGCGCCAGAAAGTCATTACACCCGGCGATACATCTACCGGCTGACCACCTGTATATTTGGGCTGATTGCCCATCCAATTTAGTATATACTGCCCGCCTAAAGCCCCATTAATTATAGAGAGCCATAGTATTAGAACTAACCATTCCATAGTGTACCTATTTTAGAAATTGAATGATAAAGAAAATAATTAATACAAGGCAAATACATCTGAATTTTTATTCTCTTTTTATACCAAAGCAGCATTCACTTTTTCGAGTAATTCAGCAGCTTGAAGATTGCTTTCGTCATTCTTAACTGCCCATTCGAGCATAACCTTAGCTCCTTCAAGTTCATCGGATGCAATAAATACCTGACCAAGCCCAAAACACGCACTTGATGAATTTGGATCTTCATTCAATTCTTTTTCAAAATACTCTTTTGCAGACTCTAAATTATTATTCGCAAACGCTAAGTTACCCGCAAGATTATATAGCTCTGCTAATGCTATTTCTTCAACTTCATTTGTATAATTTTCTATTGCAGATTTAATTGCTTCTTCTGCAAAGAGCGGTTCATTATCTGAAAGATGTATTTTCGCACGCTCAAAATATTGTATAAATAAATTTTTATTCACTGGATAATACCTCTGATGTGGTTTAACTTCTTTATTTTGAATCCAGATCTCATCGGGAGTTGCTCCCCATTTATCGATGAAGATCTCTCTATTGATATTAAGTCTTTCTTTATATGCTTCAATTCCATTTGCCTTAAAACTCTTTGATCCGAAATGATGAATAAACACGTCTTTCGCAATTACGGTTTTATATCCTGCCATTTGAGTACGGAGACAGAAATCATCATCCTCATAATTACCGGGAGAAAATCGCTCATCCAGACCGCCAATTTCATTTATTACTTCTCTTTTTATTAGTGTACATAGGAATGCAACGCGCGGAAAATTAAATAACTCTCCGGCATTCTTTTCTTTTACCTTGCCCGCATATTGGGACATCTCTTCGATAGTTTCATACTTCGCATCATTATCTTTTTGCAAACCGCTTACTTCATTTGATATCGGTCCCACAATACCAATCTTAGGATCAGATTCTGCGGCTTCAATCATCCTCTCAAGCCAACCTGCCGTTACAACCGTATCATTATTTAAAATAAGTATATAATCTCCCTTCGCCTCGGCAATGCCTTGATTGACTGCCTTTGGGAAACCACGATTCTCTTTATTTGAAATAACATGTATCCCATTAAAATCTTTATTGATCTTATTAGCCGAATCATCCTTTGAAGCATTATCAACAACAATTACTTCAAAACTCTCATGGGTGTATTTAAAAAGCGAAGATATACATTTAGCACTATATTCGTATTGGTTGTAGGTGATGATAATGATTGATACTTTTGGTGGATTTGGAAATTCCATTGCAAATTTCGAATTAAATTTTGCACGACTATTAAAACTAAGAATATAATCTAATCTCTTTCTCATTAATTCGCTTGAATATATACTTGCGATTAATTCCTTACCGGAAATAGAAAATGTTTCCCAAAGAGATTTATCATTATATAATTTTATTGCTCTTTCCGCAAATTCCTTTGGGTCATCGGTTACAAAAGAATGTTCACCATCAATTATATTCATTCCTTCAGCACCAATTGTAGTAGAAACCATTGGCAAACCGTAAGATAGTGTCTCACCAACTTTTCCTTTATTACCTGCACCATATCTTAATGGTACCACCGATACTCTGCTTTTTTCTAAATACGGTTCTACTTCTGGAACCCAGCCAGTAACAATAATATTTTCAGAATCGAGAGCTTTTATTTTTTCTGTGGGATTATTTCCTACAACTAAAAATTTTGCATCAGGCAATTTGGTTTTTATTAATGGGAAAATTTCATCAACAAAATATAACACAGCGTCTTCATTAGGATTATGATTAAAATTCCCAACAAAAACAAAACCGTTTCTATCTTCAAATTTTGTCTTTGTTTCTTTTGGATCATGAACGTCTGTTAATATTAAGACTGATTTCTCAGGTAGATATTTTTTTAACTCTAATCGGTCGTTTTCAGTAACTGTGGTTATACAGTCAACCTTCTTATATAAAGCTATTTCCTTCTTCTTATTAAGTTCGGCACTCTTTTTTAATTCAGTTTTTCCGCTCATTTCTGCTTGCCGTAATTCACGCAAATAGTGTATATCCATAGTATCAACAAGAATTGGGACTTCCGGTATTTCTCTTCTTATTATATCAACAAAATATTCAGCTATGTGCCAAAAAGCGATATATACTAAATCAAATCCACGCTTTCCGAGGTCTAAACTTTCGATTAAAGAATTAGTAATTTCCGGTAGGTTTGAACTATTCCTCATATTCCACCACGATTCATAATTAAACCAAATAAACTCTACTCCCTTCATCCTGAAATAGGTTAGATATTTTTTTGCATTGCTATCCGAGAATTGTTTGCCCATTAAATGCACATAAGTTACTTTATAACCAAGTTCTAACATTTGATTTAAGGTATGATAATGTCTTAGAGCACCAGCCGCTCTATCTGGTAATGGGGGTATGTCATCTATTATAAGTACCCGTTTCCCTTTATTCCTATCTGTAAAATGGTACATTAAATCTGCATTGTTTGGACACTGTAGTTTTAATTCATTTTCCCATTTATCTATAAATTTAGGACCATTTATCACTTGGAATTTTTTAAATCCTGAATTTAAATCAGTTCCTGATGTAGCACCTTCAAAATGAGTTACCTTAGAAAATGGGGTATAATAAACCTTATATCCAAGTTTTCTTATTCCGAAACATAAATCAGTATCTTCATAATATGCGGGGGCATATCTTTCATCGAATCCGCCTAAAGAATCAAATAGATTTTTCTTAACCATTAATGCAGCACCACTGCAATAATCTACTTCTCTTACGTATCGATACCTGGAATCTAATTGATTGTCGTTTTTACCATAATTCCATCCGCTTGCATCATTGAATATTACTCCACCTGCTTCTTGAAGTTTTCCATCAGGATAAACCAACATTGCCCCAGCAGCTCCGGCTTTTGGATAATATCGAAAAACTAATAATAAATTTTCAAGCCAATTTTCTTCAACCTCTGTATCGTTATTTAAGAATACTAAGTATTCTCCTTTTGCGAAATTGGCTGCATAATTATTACCCCCCACGAATCCTAAATTAGTCATCGATTTAAGGAATATAATTCTATCGCCATAACTCTCTAATAATCCGGAAGTATCATCTATTGATGCATTGTCTACTACTACTACCTCATAGTTATCATTATTTGTATTCTTAAATAATGATTCTAAACACTTTTCGGTAAATTCGATTTTATTATAGCATAATATAATAACTGAAACTAAAGGACTATTTTCTGTCTCTTTAATGTGTTCATTATTTTGTAATATTAATTCTTCTATTTCTTTGTCATCATGTTTTAATTCTGAGATTAGTTCTTTAATAAAATAAATGAGATGATCTCTATTCTTATTTGTGTTATAAACATTCTTTAATAACTTCATTGCAGATTTTGGTTTTCCCTCTTTTTCCAAAATTCGAGCTAAGAATATTCTTGCATAAAAATCAATGGGATCAATATCTAATATATTCATACAGCTTTTTCTTGCTTCTTTAATTCTATTACTATAAAAATGTATTTTCCCAATTTGGGAGATAACTTCTTTTTTAAAATCTGTATCTAGATTTCCATTTGAATTGAATCCTTCAAGATATTTTAACGCATCATCATATTGATTATTGTTGAAATACTCTTGAAGTTTTTTTTCATAATCACTTGGCTTAAGCATTTGCAACCTGTCTTTTTGTAATTAGATTAAAACTATCGATAACTTCTTCCAGAGAAATTGAAGTAATTGCATTCTCATCAAAATC
>JALNXG010000064.1 GCA_023230485.1 Melioribacteraceae bacterium | reverse complement strand
TCCCGCATTTGCAAATGGTTATGTTGGTGATCCTGACCCCTATGAAGAATTAATCAAGTCAGCTCAAGTTTTAGAATATGGTTCATCGAAAACTTTAGCTGACGCTAATACTGTAACACAATTTAAGAATGCAACTACGGCAGCGAATTTGTTTGAAATAATGGCAGTTTTTACGAACAAAAATTTCTTCAGCGAAGATACTCAGTATGGAACAAATATTACTCCTCATATTAATGATAGAAGGAGCTATACCTCTCCCGCAGTTGGGTCGGATGTTATATATAATTCATTTGATAAATATTATTATAAAACTATTAATGGTAATCAAATAAAGATGCTTGTATCTAAAAGCTATCTGTTTGGGTTAGGGAGTAAGTACAACACAATCGATTTGGAATGTGTAAAATCTCAAGCAAGTGTTTTAATACCAACGATAGTTGAAGGAGGCGCTAATCTTATAAAATTATTTATACCAAGAATTTCAATTGAAATCTCCGATGCAAAAGATGACGGAAGTTTTAGTGGGACTATAAAACATACGCTGAATTCTGAATACACAAAAGAGATTAAATATAATGGAAATATTAAGATTTTAAAAGGAAGCTCCGCAGTTGGCGAGGTTAAATGTGTAAACAATTCGATTTCGGGCAGCGGGTTAAATATAAAAAAGGATGATAAAATAACTGCGATTCTAGAAATTGGAGGAATGATTTTTTCTTCAAATGAATTTACAGTAAAAGAAAAACCGGCTGGATTTGATTGTTTAAATGCCCTATTGGCTTGTACAAGAATATCATCTTATTCAGTTGCAAACTACACCTACATCGATGGGACTTCCGATGCAAATAAAAATATTACTTATCCTCAAGGTGGGGAAAGCACCGCCAACTGGTTCTCTGATGCAAAAATAAATTGGACCGGAAATAATTTTGTGATAACGAAAACGCAAGCAAGAAACTCGACTAGTGCAGATGGAGATACTGTTTATTGTAAAATGGAAGGAGCATTATCAAAAGATGGAAATACTCTCGAAAGCTTCTCTGCTACTTGGGTTAGACATTATCGTTCCTATCAGTCCGATCAAAATCGCATTTGGATTAATGAATTATTCGAGGCTTACGAGCACAAATTCAAAAACATTCAATTAACAAAATGTGATCAATATTATAAATGGTTTGAATTAGATACTAATTCAGGAATAAACAGTAATGTCATTTCATCTTATATTTACAAGAAAGAGACACAAACAACCGGAACAATACAATCACCAATAGTGAAGGTTATCACTGATAAGGAATCTAAGACGTTGGGAAATTTTAGTAAAGTCCGTGTTTCTTTTCAATGATTTTATTAAGAATCGAAATGCTAAATTTTGTTGTTGATGACAAGGGTGCAATTGGCGTTAGGCAGGCAAGTTTTAAGCTGCCTAACGTTTTTATTTTAAATCGAACGAGTTAATTTATCACTTTGAGTTTTCTAATTCAGCGGTGCCGGTATTGTGTTCGATGCTGAATAAAAAATGTGCTTTGGGATTTTTTTCTTTTGCAATATTGAGTGCGTAAGATGAATCGGCTATATAAACAAGATTATTATGCTTATCCTTAAATAAATTATTGCCTCGTATTCTCTGAAGTTCATCAATGTCTTCAACCTTATCATACTTAATCCAACATGCTTTATAAGATTGCAGATGAACGAAATCAACAGAAGCACCAAACTCATGAAGCAGACGATATTTAATAACATCGAATTGAAGTTCGCCCACTACACCAACGACTTTTCTATTACCCATATCCTGAACGAATAATTGAGCGAGCCCTTCATCAGTAAGGTTTTGAAGCCCCTTCTCTAATTGTTTAGATTTCATTGGGTCTGTATTCCTCACGAGACGGAAGAGTTCGGGAGAGAATTGAGGAATTCCTTTATACATCATCACTTCCCCTTCGGTAAGTGTATCACCGATTTTGAAAACGCCTGAGTCATACAATCCAATAACATCGCCTGGATAAGCATCGTCAATTACACTTTTTGTTTGCGCCATAAAAGTAGCTGGTGAAGTAAATTTTAAGTCCCTATCTAATCTTACATGATGGAAGAATTTATTTCTTTCAAATTTTCCTGAGCATACTCTTAGGAATGCAATACGGTCTCTGTGTTTGGGATCGAGATTAGCATGTATCTTAAAAACGAATCCCGAGAAAGTTTCTTCGGTAGGTTCGACCATTCGCGATGTTGTTTCACGTGGTTTAGGCATTGGAGCGATAGAAACGAATGTATCGAGAAGTTCTTTTACTCCAAAATTATTTAGAGCACTTCCAAAGAATACGGGTGCCTGCTCGCCATTCAAATATTTATCTTTATCGAAGTGATCATAAACTCCATCAATGAGTTCAATATCATCACGAAGTTTTTTTGCGGAATCACCAAATCGCTCAATTAAGTTTTCATCATAAAGAGAAGTAAAAACTTCTACATCTTCTTCTACTCGTGTTTTATTCGATTGGAAAAAATTAAAAGTATTGTTATAGATATTAAATACACCACGGAAACTTTTACCCATGCCGAGCGGATAGGAAAGTGGTCTTACTCTAATATCTAATTTTTCTTCGAGTTCATCGAGTAATTCAATCGGATATCTACCTTCACGATCCATCTTATTAATAAAAATAATTACGGGTGTATTACGCATACGGCATACGTTCATTAGTTTTTCAGTCTGCTCTTCCACACCTTTAACTGAATCGATAACAAGTATTACACTATCAACTGCTGTAAGAGTACGGTAAGTATCTTCTGCGAAATCCTTATGTCCCGGAGTATCAAGTAGATTTATATTAATATCATTGTATTGGAAAGTAAGTACGGAAGTTGCGACCGAGATACCGCGCTGTTTTTCGATTTCGAGGAAATCGGAAGCTGCAGTTTTTTTTATTTTATTTGATTTTACAGCTCCTGCTATTTGAATAGCACCGCTATAAAGCAATAATTTCTCTGTTAAAGTTGTTTTTCCGGCATCAGGGTGACTAATGATAGCAAATGTTTTTCTTTTTTGAATTTCTGATAAAATACTCATTGAAACGAATTTCCGTTAATAATTATAAAATTGGATATAGTAATAGATATGGAGTGCTAAAGGGCACTAATAGAATTTTGGTGAAGCGTATGATATTGTAGAAAAATTATACATCTCTAAATATAAGAAAAAGGAAGAAGATAATAAAAGCAAAAGATAGAATAGGGATTTCGATTTAACTTGACAATTACAATAAGAATTTCATAATTTAGTCATAGTTAGCACAAACGTTTGTGCAAAAACAATAAAAACATGGTAATTACCTTAGAAGAAATATCGAAAGTAACAGGATTTTCTGTTTCGACAGTATCAAGAGTGTTGAATAAGAAATCCAAGAAGTATCGCATATCAAACGATACAGAGCGTGTTATTTATGCAAAGGCAAAAGAATTAGGATATCGACCGAATGAATTAGCAAGAGGTCTCCGTTTAAAGAAGACGCATACCATCGGATTAGTAGTACCCGATATTTCCAACCCATTTTTTGCATCGATCACTCATTTAATACAAAAATATCTTTATGAAGAAGGGTATTCACTAATTGTATGCAATACAAATGAGGATATTAATACAGAGATTGAACAGATCGATTTGATGAAAAGGAAGGGGGTTGATGGTTATATAATTATGCCGGTTGGTACTCAGTATGAACATATTAAAGACTTGTTAGATGATGATAAACCCTTGGTATTATTGGATAGAAACATTGATGCACTCGATGCGAATTGTATTGTAGTGGATAATTATAGAGGTGCTTATGAAGCTACCGAATGCTTAGTACATTTCGGACATGATCGTATAGCTATTATTCAAGGGCTTCAGAACACATATACAAATAATGAGCGTGTAAGAGGATATAAAGATGCTCTTGCCGATAATGGAATTAGAATTGATGAAAATTATATTGTAGGCAATGACTTCCGAAGAGAGAATGGATATATCTCTACTAAGTTGCTTTTGAAGATGGAAAATCCACCGACTGCAATTTTTGCATTCAGTGATTTAATTACTTTGGGTATGTTGCAAGCAATTTCGGAAGAAAAAGTAAAAATTCCGGATGATCTATCTATTATTTCTTTTGATGAAATCGATTTTGCTCCTTATTTAGTTTCTCCCTTGGCAGTAGTAGTTCAGCCGAGAGAATTAATAGGAGAGGCAGCAGTTAAACTTCTAATAGAAGAGATGAGAAACAAGAATAGTTCAGGGAAAAGAAAAATACTATTAGAATCTAAACTAGTTATTAGGGAATCTATGAAAAATTTAAATTCTACTGCTAACGAAAATTCAAATTTAGGAGTAACAGTTCATAGGACAGCAAGCTGATATTTTAAACTCTATTTGCGCAAACGTTTGTTCTTTTTATTTAATTAAATTGAGTGTTTAAGTGAAAAACAAAATTAGTTCGATATTTATTATAATTATTATGGCGTTAACTCTTATCAGTTGTAAAAAAAGTGAAGTTAACAGTGATGGCAAAATAGTCGTTACATTCTGGCATGGAATGATGGCATCATCAGTGCCGGCATTAGAAGGATTAATCAAAAAATTTGAAGAATCGCATCCGGGCATAAAGATTAATGCGCAGACAATTCCAAATGGAGATGCCGGAATTCAGAAATTAATGACATCGTTACAAAGCGGAACAGCACCCGATGTTTCTTGGATCTATTCCGATTATATGGAAGATTTAGTAACATCTAATTCTATATATAAGATGAGTCATTTTATTGATGGCGAAAATGGATTAACTAAAGAAGACCTTGCCGATATATATCCTTCGCTTATTACTTATGCCTCATGGCGTGGTGAACTTTACAGCATTCCGATGGAAGCAACCAATTTAGCCCTACTATATAATAAAGATTTATTCCGCCAAGCGGGATTAGACCCAAATCACCCTCCTAAAGATTGGGATGAACTATTAGATTATTCAAGAAAATTAACACTTGATAAAAATAAAGATGGAAAATTCGAGCAGGTTGGATTTTTTATACCGGTTTTCCCTGCAACCGGAAGCAGAAACGGTTGGATGGTATGGCAGTATAGACCATTTTTATGGCAGGCAGGTGGTGATTTTATAGAAAAAGACCAATCGAAAGTAACTTATGATAGTGAAGCAGGGATTGAAGCATTAACTCTATGGCAGAAATTATTCCAAGAACAAAAATTGGAAACATTCACAAGTGATTTTGATATGGCGTTTATATCAAAACAACTTGCAATGGCAATGGATGGACCATGGAGTCTGCCTCGTTATAAGGATTTAATGAAAGGTATCGATTGGGCATTCGCACCATTACCAGCCGGACCGGCAAAGCAGGCAACAATTGTTGGCGGCGAATATCTTTGCATTTTCAAACAGAGCGAGAATCCTGATGCCGCATGGGAATTTGTTAAATGGATTTCGTCTCCTGAGGCACAAGCACAGTGGTGTATGACTTCCGGTTATCTCCCTATTCGCAGATCAGTTAAAGAGATTCCTGAATTCAAAAAATATTTAGAAGATAATCCAAATTATAAAGTATTCGTAGATCAGATGGATGTAGGCCAGGCAGAGTTATCAATCGATTATGGTGCAATGCAGATTACTCAGCATATTGGCGAAGCTATCGAAGGTGTAACAATTGGAAAAAGAGACGTAAGAACATCACTCGAAAAATCAGCCAAGAAATCGAATGATTTATTAAAAAGAGCACGCAATAAATAGTTGCTGCATAAAATTGATATAGATAAGGGTAATTAGAAAAGAACTTTATGGCGAAATACAAAAAAAATAAAGATGGTTTAGCAGCAGCGGGATTTCTAACTCCTACTCTGATAATATTCGGGACTTTTATTTTGTTTCCTGTCTTCTTTTCGTTTTATCTAAGTTTTCAAAATTGGAATGCGTTTAGTTGGGAAGGGTCATTTGTAGGTTTCGATAATTATACTCGAATGGTTCAGACGAAAGAATTTTGGGATGTTTTAAAAAATACTTTGATCTATACAATAGGAACAGTGCCATTAAACATGATAGTTTCCTTGATGATTGCTTATGGTTTGAATCAGAAATTAAAGGGGAAGAAATTTTTAAGGACTTTGTTTTTCGCTCCTGTTGTGGTTTCACCTGTTGCGGCGGCATTGATTTGGAGATGGTTATATGACCCGAATTTCGGATTAATCAATTATTCACTTGGTGCAGTTGGAATTGACGCAATAAATTGGCTTAATGATCCGAGTGCTGCGATGTTTGCTTTAATCGGTATGGGAGTATGGAAGACATTCGGAACAAATATGGTGTTATTTGCGGCGGGATTAAATGCCATTCCTGAATCATATTATGAAGCGGCTACAATTGATGGAGCGGGAGCTTGGTCTAAGTTCTGGAATATTACAATTCCACTTCTTAGTCCGACAACATTTTTTATAATGGTAATGTCGATGATCGGATCGTTTCAGGTCTTTGATATAGTTTATGTGTTGACTTCAGGCGGACCCCTTGGCTCGACGAAAGTATTAGTATTCTATATATATGAATATGCGTTTAAGTTCACAGGCGAGATGGGTTATGCATCGGCGGTATCATACACATTATTTGCTCTATTATTCATATTAACGATGGTGCAGGTAAAATTCTTAAAAAATAAGACAGCGGCTTAGCAAATGCAAAAGAGAGACAAAAAATATAAATATTTGAATATATCAAAGAGTGTCTTGATACATATTTTAATGTACTCACTTGCTATACTCACGATTATGCCTTTTATCTGGATGATACTTACATCTGTAAAAGATATGAGTGAGATATTTGTATATCCGCCGCAGTGGTTTCCGAAAGAGATAAAATTCCAGAACTATATAGATGCCTTTAATGCGGCTCCATTTGGAACATTTTATCTGAATAGCTTAATTGTTGCATTCAGCGTTACACTCGGACAATTGGTTACATGTTCAATGGCTGCTTACGCATTTGCTCGATTGGAGTTTAAGGGAAGGGATATTATATTTTATATATTCCTTGGTACGATGATGATTCCGGCAAACGTAACGATGATACCTACATATATAGTATTAAGCACATTTGGATTAATTGATTCCTTGTATTCGTTAATTATTCCGGGCTTAGCATCCGCATTTGGCACTTTTTTATTACGACAGTTTTTTATGACGATACCGAAAGAATTAGAGGAAGCGGCATATATAGATGGAGCAAGTAAATGGCAGGTGCTAATGAGAGTAATAATTCCATTATCGAAGCCGGCACTTGCGACATTAGCAATTTTTACCTTTATGGGTGTTTTTAATGATTTTATCTGGGCGCTTATTTGTATCAATTCGGAAGAATTAAAAACCGTACAACTTGGATTAGCAACATTCAGGGACAAATATTTAACTCAGTGGGATTTATTAATGGCAGGATCAGTAACAGCTACATTACCAATTCTAATTATTTTCTTCGTAGCACAGAAATACTTTATTCAAGGAATAACACTAAGCGGATTGAAAGAGTGAAATTACTAACAATCATAATAATGATAATCTTAATCCCGATTGCACAAACGTTTTCGCAATCTGATAAACCGTTGGTTAGCGGAGGCGAACTGCTATTTTATCTTGATAAAACTTCATTCCAAGGGAAAGAGAATAAAACTTATTCCGAATTTTCAATTATGATTTATGCAGATAACCTAAAACTAAAAGAAGCATCAGGAAAATACTCAGCATCGATAAAAATAGACTATGAATTGACTGATTTGAATGAAGAAACAGTTATTAGTAAATCATGGGAAACAGTAGCCCAATTTGATTCGGTAAATGATGTTAAGTCATTAGTAGTTTATGATAAATGGGGAGAGCTTACCCCCGCAGGCAAATACAAATTGCAAGTAGAAATAAAAGATTTAACATCTCGCAAAACGGGAAAAATTAATTCTACAATCGATATAAAAGATTTCGCTCCAAATATGTTTGGCTTAAGCGAAATTGAATTTATTAATGGTACAAAAGAAACAGAATCAGGAAATAAAAAGATTCCTAATCCTGCAAGAAGATATGGTCTGCTAAATCCAATATTGTATTTCTTTTATGAACTTTATAGCGAAACAATTGATGATTCGCTAGCGATTCAATATACTATTACCGATGAAGCCGATGTGATGGCAAAGGAATTAAATTCAGTTTTGGATTTGAAGGAAAAGAGTAAAGGATATATACAAGGAATTAATATATCCAAACTTAATTCGGGTGTTTATACCTTCAAAATAAATGCAAAATCATCAAACGGAAAAGAAATATCAGTAAAAAGAAATTTTGAAATTCTTCAATTGGATTATTTTGCAAAGACACCGATGCTCTCAAAAGAAGATTCTGATATGATGGAAAAACTTTTGGATTACATTGCCGAGCCATATCAGCTAAGTCAATACAAAAAGTTGAATAGCTTTAATAAAGCAAATTTCATTTTGAATTATTTCAAGAATTTAGACCCTAATCCCGATACAGAAGAGAATGAATATTTACAAAGTTTATTAGCACGGTTTCATTATGCTAATCAGAAATTCAGTTGGGGAAATATTGAAGGATGGACGACCGAAAGGGGAAGAATATTTATTCAAAATGGAAATCCGGACGAGATCGATTATCATAATATGGATATGGATTCACGTCCTTACGAAATTTGGTATTACAGAGGAAATAGAGAACTCTTTTATGTATTTGGAGATTTGAATAGCAACGGGAAGTATTCATTACTCCATTCAAATAAAGAGGGGGAAATTTATAATATAAGCTGGAGAGAGTTAGTATCTCGTCTTTAGCAAACAAATAAGGGATGTAATGATATGTTAAACATCAAAAAAGAAAGAGTAAAAGTAACGGCATTCGTTTTGCTAAGCGCATTTATTTTTACATTTATATCGTGCAGTGATAATGATAACGGATTAGCTCCATATATGGGAGCTACGAAGCTTTCGACAGTGAAAGTGGAAGAGGGCACATTTATGCCGAAGATTACATGGGTGGGCGGTTATGCTTCTGTTATCGGTACTAATATCGGCGAACATGCAATACTAGATACATCGATTGTATGGCTAATAAAATCAAACGGTAATGACTTAAAATACCCACTTCAGTTTGGTGCAGTTCCGGCAGGAGCTCAGAATATCATAAGTGAAGTAAACGGGAATCCGAAATCACAACTCAATGAAGATAACACATATACATACTGGGTAGTAAGAGATTATATGTGGGATCAGATTTCAAAATACAAAGGAAAAGTGCTCGCTGCTGCTCCTTCAACCCAGAAAGAGATGATAGTAGCCGATGGTGATACGATTCGTTTATCGAGTGAAATATTCACAATTGTTACACAGAGAATTGACCGATTTATCAATATAACAGGTGTATCAACATTTGGAAGATTAGGTCAGATTGAGATTATTAATCCGGTAGATACTTTAGGACCAATGATAAGATGGACAATTTCCCAAGCGGGAGTTACTGATTCTAAAATTTCTGCAATTGGTATTACAAATGGTCAGCAATATATAGCCACCGAAGTACTATGGGAAGCATGGTCGGAGCAGAGTACATCTGATGGTAATGTATATGGTAAGAAAAATGTTATTTCAGCACCTGTACATCCCGGAGAGAGTTTCGATGGTGTAAAAACATTTTACGAAATGCCGGCAGAAGGTTTGGTAAGAGGAAACAATTACTATCTCTGGATTGCGAATGAGAATTGGGATGGAAAAGGAAGAACCAGAGTAACTAATTATTATGCATATATCACATTCAAAGTATTGTGATTTTAATAAAGCAGAAAAGCGGAGTTTATGATGAAAATTTTCTTTAATACTATTAAATCATTTTTACTGATTCTATTGTTCACATCTGTCATGCAAGCGGGTGGAGTTAATAGAACAAGTTTATTTGGTGCAAAGTCGAGTGCTTTGAATGGATTATATTTTGCAGGAATTGATGGAGTATCAAATATTTATTACAATCCTGCTGGATTGGCGTCTCTAAGGGGACAGTCAATAGAAGTAACAGCTTTCTTAAGAGGTGAACAGAATAAATTCGAAGGCGATATAAAAGGTTTATACAATTCTCTAAGAGAAGATGAGCTTAATGGTGGGATTGGAGGATACTATAATATTTCAGAAGGATTAACTGCGGCAATAGGTATTGAAGCGTTTTCTGATTATCGCACATCTTGGCCCTTTATAGTTCTTAGCAAAAGGGATGCAACATTAATTACAATTGGTACAGATATGTATAATCAGTCTTTTGTTGAAATGATCTCTCCAGCAATAGCATATAAAAGTGGGGATTTTTCGGTAGGGTTAGCTGTGAATGTATTTAGGAATACAGTAAAATCCTCTTTTGCTCTTGGTAATAATAAATGGAAAGATAATGTTGGTCTGCCTGTATATCAAGCAGATATTAATGGTGATGCATGGTTTTTCAATTTCAATCTTGGATTTATGTACCAAGTAAATGAAGATTTAAGATTAGGATTAACTGTATTGAGTGGAACATCACAAGATCTAGAAGGGGAAGCAAAAACAAATCTATTTGCTGTAACAGATTCTGCGGCAACTTTTACTAATGTAAATAGCACTTATCAAACACCATGGAAGATTGGTTTCGGTGGAGTTTATAATCTCTCATCAGATTTAGTTCTTAATTTAGATTTAAAATATAATTTATATGGGAGTTTGGATAAAGAGATTAAGTACGCATTTGAAAATAGCGTATGGCAGGCAAATGCAATGAATCCGGATTCACTTACAGGATTCACTTTAGGAAGTCAGCCATTAGAATATAAAAATTCATTTGAGGCAGGTATAGGTTTAGAATATATGGCTGCACCAGACTTAAATATTTATTTCGGATATAAATATGTCGGTACTCCGAATGACGAAAAAACATATAGTCTATTAAATCCACAGGTGTCATATAATCAAATCTCTGCTGGTCTTACATATTTTGATGAAGAGATGGCAATTAGTGTAGGTGTGGCATATTACAAAGGTTTAGAGACGGAAGTAAAGAATTCAGCATATCCGGTACATAATGGATTATACAATTTGGACGGATTAATACCAACATTAACTTTTAGATTCAATTTTTAAAAGAGGCGTAACAAGCAATGCAATATAAAACAACAAATCACAAACAACTTCTCGGAGGCAACATGAGAAAAAGTAACATTTTCTTAATCTGGGCAATACTTATTTCGCTGTCAACAGTAACGTTGGCACAGATTCAATACGAAAGGAAAGTAGTAAAAGTTCCTAAAGTACAAGCGGGCGAGATAGTCTTAGATGGTAAAATGGATGAAGCAGCATGGCAGAATGCCGGCGAAGCTAATCTAATTACAAATACCGGGTACGAAATCTTCACAAATAAATATTATCGTGAAGATTTAACCGAACCTGATTATGATGAATTATATGCACGTCTTCTTTATACCGAAGACACTCTCTACGTTTTTATTCACATTGATGAAATTGTCAATGATTCTACTAATCTATTCTGGAATGGTTTGTGGACTGGAGATCAATTATTTGTAGGGCTTTCCAATAAATTGGGATTGGATTATGAATGGGATGGAAGATGGAATGGTAACGTATTCACTGCTCCTGATGGACCTTTATATTACGTAATCCTTGGTGATCAACTTAGTTTAAATGGAGGTGATACTGTATCTGTGCCAGAAGGATACAGAGGAAAAGATGGTGATACTCTATATACAAGAAATTCATTTGATGCATATAAGTACGCAAGAATGGCAACTGTTATCGATACAACGACAGGTTTATGGAATATTGAATTAGCATTCTACAATCCAGCTGTAAAAGCACAAGGACAGTTAGGATTTAATCTTGGAGGATCGACAGGATCAAGACAATCTCATGAAGAATTCGGTGATGCTTATGGCTATTTTGCATGGCAGCCAAATGTACAAGATGATCCTTATGCAATTCCCCCAATTGGTGATGAACTTGGACAGATAGCCGGTTATTATGATCCGGGTGTATCTTTATTAGTTACTCCTGCATGTTTTGCAGTACTTCAATTTGAAGGAAAAGATGAAGTTTATGTACGTAAAGAGATGCAAGTACCACAAGTAGATCCTACCGAAATTACATTTGATGGTGTAATGAATGAAGCTGCATGGGATAAAGCAGCTAAAGTTAATTTAATCACTAATGAAGGTTATAATCTTTTCACAAATAAATATTATCGTGAAGAATTAGCAGAACCTGATTATGATGAATACTACGCAAGATTATTATGGGCACAAGATACATTATATGCTTTCATTCATATTGATGAAATCGTAAATGATTCTACAAATCTATTCTGGGATGGTTTATGGACAGGCGATCAATTGTTTGTAAGTATCACAAATCGTCTTGGATTAGATTATGCAGATGAAGGAAGATGGAATGGTAACGTATTTACTGCGCCAAATGGTCCTTTATATTATATAATTCTTGGTGATCAAATTTCCTTAAATGGCGGTGATAGTGTATATATTCCTGAAGGGTATAGACAATATGACGGCGATACAACATGGACAAGCGATGCTTTTGATGCCACTAAATATACTCGTATGGCAGTAAAAATTGATACCTTAACAGGTAAATGGGATATTGAACTTGCAATCTATAATCAAGCAGTTGCAATGCAATCAGCAATTGGATTCAATTTAGGCGGATCGACAGGATCAAGACAATCTCATGAAGAATTCGGTGATGCTTATGGCTATTATGCATGGCAGCCAAACGTGCCGGATGATCCTTATGCAATTCCACCTTACGGCGACGTGCTTGGAACATATGCAGGTTACTATGATCCGGGTGTATCATTATTAGTTACAACTGATGCACATGCAGTACTTCATTTCGTAGATGAAATCGGTACAGGCGTAGAATTTGGCGGAGATAGCAGTCTTCCGGTTAGCTTTACATTGGATCAGAACTATCCGAATCCATTTAATCCAAGTACTACAATCAGATTTAACGTACAAAAAGCAGCACCTGTAACAATGAGAGTTTATAATGCTCTTGGTCAATTAGTTACAACATTATTTGACAATCAGATGTTATCATCAGGCACACACTTAGTTTCATGGAGTGCTAAAAACTTATCATCAGGAATCTATTTCTATAGCTTAGAAATGGAAGGACAGATGATAACAAAGAAGATGGTATTCTTAAAATAGTATGGTAATTAATAGCCCCGGAGAGATTCGGGGCTATATTAAAAAAATATTTAGATGGAGATTTTTATGCGGGCAGCAATATTACATGGAGCACATGATTTTAGAATTGAAGAACTACCAACTCCGGTACTCAAAGAAGATGAATGTTTATTAAAAGTAAAATCGTGCGGAGTATGTCATTCGGAGATTCATCAATGGAATGAAAATATAAGTGGTTTAGAATATCCTCGTTTTATTGGTCATGAAACTGCAGGCGAAATTATTGCAGTAGGCAGTGGGGTAACGAAATTTAAGATTGGTGATAGAGCGGCTTCGTGGGTTGATGGTAAAGGATATGCAGAAGAACTAGCAGTAAAAGAGAGCAGATTATTTAAGATGTCGGAAGAGCTTCCTTACGATTTAGCAATATTGGAGCCGGTGGCTTGCACAACTAATGGTGTTATGAAAGCGAATATTCAGCTTGGGGATACCGTTGCTTTAGCAGGAACCGGATTTATGGGATTGATTCTTTTGCAGCAGATTAAATTAACGGGTGCAAGTAAAGTAATTGCTCTTGATATTAGAGATGAAATGTTGGAATTGGCAAAAGAATTAGGCGCAGATGTAGTAATTAATCCGCAAAAAGAAGATTATAAAAAAATTATAAATGATTTGACTGATGGTAAGGGAGTGGATGTAAGTTTTGAAATTGGCGGAGTTCAATCTACGTTGGATTTAGCTGCCGATATATTAAGGATGGAAGGTAAGTTAGTAATATTCGGATATCATCCGGGTGAAAGGAAAATAAAAGATTTAGGATATTGGAACTGGATGGCATTTGATATAATAAATGCACACTTCAGAAATCTCGATACAATATTATTGGGTTCGAGAATTGGAATGAAATTAATGAATGAAAAGAAAATAAATATGAAACCCTTAATTACACATAAATACAAGTTAACGGAAATAGAAGACGCATTTAAGGTAGCAAAAGATAAACCGAAAGGATTTGTAAAATCAGTAATTGTATTTGAATAGCAGTACAAAATTATAAAGAGTATGGATTTCTATATGAAAAAGAAAAATTGGTTTAGAAGTTTTATCAATTATTTATTCATCTTAATGATAACCGCATCAACGATTAATGCAGCGGGAGGTAAACTTGTCGGAAAGATAATAGATAAAACAGGCAAAGAGCCTTTGATCGGTGTTAATGTAGTAATACTTGGCATAAGTCAAGGAGCCGCCACCGATATTGAAGGGGATTATGTGATATTAAATATTCCTCCCGGCACTTATGATATTAAAGCCACTATGGTTGGTTTTAAGACCGTTACAAAAACCGGTGTAGTAATAAGTATTAACCATACAACTACACTCGATTTTGATTTGGAAGAAGCGGTGCTCGATATTGGGGAAAGTATAATTGTAGTTGCAGAGCGTCCTTTGATCGAAAAGGATTTAACTTCCACAAGGCACTTTGTATCAGCGGATGAAATTCAAGCTCGTCCTACCACGAGCTTAACGAATATCTTATCGACACTTCCTGGTATTGATGTTGATAATTCGGGACAGCTTACAGTAAGACGCGGTTCACTTGATCAAGTAGCCTTTATGATCGATGGTATCAGAGCACGTAACCCACTCGATTTTCAGCCATATACTAATATAAACTTGAGTTCGATTCAGGAGCTTGAGATTATAACGGGTGGATTTAATGCGGAGTATGGCGAGGCTCAATCAGGTGTATTTAATATAGTAACTAAGGAAGGTGGTAATAAAGTTGATGGATTTGCTGAATTTAGATTTACGCCATCGGGATTAAAACATTGGGGTACACCGTTATATGATTATTCGACTAATAGATATTGGGAAAATACAAACGCACGTCATTTGCAATGGTGGATCGATAATCCTAATCAGTGGATAGACCCGAACGGCATAGCCGGAAATAATCCAAATTCTATTTGGACACCTGAACAAGCTTATGATGATTATATGAATACTCATCAGCCATTGACTGACTATACAGAGGGTAACACATACCAAACTGAGATGTCGCTGGGTGGACCAATTATTCCAAGTAAACTTTATTTTTTCTTTTCAGGAAAATTTAGAACAGCTCCTCCTGTTTCTGGAAACAGTTTCTTAGATAGGGGTTATTGGTATGATGGAACATTGAAATTAACATACAATATAGCAACTGATTATAAATTAATGGCTTCGGGATTTTATAGTGGTTCAAAAACAAGTCATGGAATGGAGTATTTAGCATTCGAGAATGGGTTTGAGAATAAATATGCTTTATATGATTATGCAGGATATCCAAAAAACACCACAGATGGGCAGACTTTAAAATTTACACATGTACTTAGTCAATATTCATTTTATGAATTACAGTTAAGTAGAGTTTATAGATTCAGAAATCAAGGTACATTCCCGGGAGATGAAGCAGGGTGGGAAACAGGAACGCCAGAATATGATCGTTTAAGAGCTGTTGATGCACAAGGGTCACCAATACCTGGTGCATATAATAACATAATTGGTTTACATACTACGGGATATTTTTATAGAGGAACAGATAAGAATACTGATTATTCATTCGCAGGTGATATAACAAGTCAGGTTCGTAAAGAATGGCAGATTAAGGGTGGATTTGATTTTACTTATTATAATCTAAACCGTTATCAAGAAGCAAAAGCATTTAATGTAATTGAAGAGAAAGTTTATAATCCGTATGAAGGAGATATTTATTTCCAGAATAAATTAGAGTTTGAAGGCTTGATAATGAATATCGGATTGAGATATGATTTCTATAATCCGAATGATTACGTTTATAAAAATTTATATGATCCATTTGATATAATAGCTGCATATAATGAGAAGAGAGAACCGAAAGCATATACTGAAAAAACAAAATTATTTGGACAGCTTTCGCCAAGAATTGGAATTTCGCATCCAATTTCTGATAAAACGGTACTTCACTTTTCTTATGGACACTTTTTCCAGAGAGCAGGATTTGGCGATTATGGAGAAGGAACTGGAGCCGATATTGAAGGACAAAGCGTATCTGGTATCTTAAATACATATTTACTAACGAATTCAGATGGACAGCCGGTTCCTTATAATCTTGGAAATAGATTATTGAAACCACGCAAGACAGTTTCTTATGAGCTTGGTATCGAACATAATTTGGGTGGTATGGTAACAACTGTTACAGCATTCTATAAAGATATTACGAATACTATTAGAACCGTAAGAGTATTTATGGATGACGGAACTTCTTATCTAACAACTGGTAACTCGAATTATGCGGATGCGAAGGGTGTGGAAGTAGCAATTAGAAAACCACTTTCAGGAATTTGGGGCGGATATCTTAACTTCTCTTGGAGTACAGGAATTACCGGAAGATCTGGCGATCCGGATGTCCTTGCATCGCCTAATTCTGGAATCGAAAGTCGTGTAACAGATTTTACAGGTGATTATATTCTTTATGATCCTGCACGATTGAAGTTCGGTGTTGTCTTTGCAGTACCAACAAATTTCGATCTCCTTTATAGTGTATTTGCAGATATGCAGATATCGGTGGATTATCAAATATATTTTCCACACAAACAGATTATATCCGATAACTTTACTGAAGGTGGAAAGACATATATAAGAACACCTGATAAGAATGCAGATATTAGAATCAGGAAAGAATTTAAAGTAGGCGGATTAAATTTATCCGCATTTATAGAAGTAAGAAATGCATTTAATGATAAATGGAATAATTTACAAGTGGTCAATTCATCAACTGCTTCGGCAGAAGATCGTGTAGCTTATGTAAATTCCAATTTTGCAATATTCCCCGAATATACACCTAATGGCGGCGCATTCCCTGATGTATGGATGTATAGAAATATGCCGAGAGCGTGGGTATTTGGTTTTGCAATTGGATTCTAAAAAGTTATTTAAAAAATAAGAGTACTATTTATGAAAAAGTTTATTCTAACAACAAAATTTAAGTTCTCAATAATCTTACTGGTATTGGGTTTGCTTACGGTAGATATCTCTGCACAAAGAGATGTGGTAACTCATACGAGAGGTAAGCTTTGGGAAACATTAATATCTAACGGATTAATAGGAAGTGCCGGAGCTTGGGACTATCAAGAAGTAACGGGACTTGGGTTTTATCCGGGATTCAAAGGATATTACTTCCCGAATGATGAACAGTTAGCAAATTCACCTGATAAGGTTACAAATGCGAACTTTCATAATTTCAGGAGTGGTCCCTGGATCATTGCAAAAAATCCAAAATCCTTAGAACCACCAGATTTTAGTCCAAAGCAGAAAGATTTTTTGATGTATCATTCATCATTAACTCCAACTGATTATGGAACAATACAGAATTATAATGCGTGGGAAGGTCAACAGAATTTTTCAGAAAACGCAGGATTTGATCCATTACTACCTGAAGAGATGTTTTATAATGAACGCCCAACTGTAACAGGAATAACGGTAAAACAACGCTCGATGGTTTGGAGTGTTCCGGGTTATAGTGATTTTATTATATACGACTATATATTTAAGAATACCGGTGATATGGTTATTCCTTCATTGAATAAAACGATGAAATATGATCAAACTTTGGATGAAGTATGGTTTGTATTTCATTCGGGAATATCGGTATCTACAAAAGGTATACTGAATTTCCATTACGATCCTAATTCATTTATCTCATCGGCAGGACCTGCAGGTGGATTCGGTGGATATGGAGGAAAACCGGGGTCAGACGTATATCAATTTGAAAATAGAAGTGCAGGTGATGGGAAAGGGCTTCTCTATTTTAGCCGTGATTTTAATGGTGGAAGAGAGCCGGTGCCGTGGGATTTATATGCAAAGAAAAATAATTGGGAAGATATATTAAGATTAAAACCGGAATGGTTACCGGAACTTCAAGACCCGGCATGTTTTGGATTTGTATTCTTATACCGCACTCCATTCCCGGGAGCAGCAGCCGATCCATTTGATGCAGACCCGGCTTATTTTTCGGTCTATAATGATCAAGGAGATAACTTCAAAGGAAAGGATCTTGATTTCAATGAGTATTTCGGGTTTGGAAAATTTCAACCGCCATTTTTTTATGACTTTGCCAAACATGAATATCAAAGACCAAATGACGGAACTCTTTATGCATGGTACACATCATCATTTGGACCATATAAATTAGCACCGGGTGATTCAGTTCGTTTAATGGTTGCGGAAGTTGCCGGTCAGTTAGACCTAAAAGATGTAGCTAAAGGAGATCCAAATAGAACATTCCCTGATAGTTCGATTGCAGCAATTATAAGAAATGCACAAGCTGCTAGGAATGCTGTTAAATGGGGTTATGGATCAAAGGTAAATGGTAAAGAGATATTTGCAGATGTACCTGAAGCACCACCGGCACCAAATGTTAGAGCTGCAAATGCTTCACGGGGTTCTGATACAGCAGTGATTGCTATTCAATGGGATAAATTAGCCGAAGAAGCAAAAATTATGGATGGTGCTAATAAACTATTTTTTGATGGCAGTACAGACTTAAGTGGATATCGTGTTTATAGAGGATCCGATGAAAGAGGTATTTGGGACTTAATTGCGGATATTCCAAAAGGTGAATTCCATAAATATTGGAATGCAGAGGCTGAACGTTATGAATTTTTAGATAAGAATCTACAGTTCGGATTTGAGTTCTTTTATTATGTAGAAGCATATAATTTAGTTCCGAAGCCATGGACATCTTCAAATGGTACTTTAGTAAATAAATTACCGGAACTAAAAAGTGCGGATATAAACAGGACAGAATTAACATCAGCAAAACCGGGACCGATAGACCTTTCAAAGATTGGTTGGGATGTATTCGTAGTTCCTAATCCATTTATCGAAGGAGATGCTAATCACAGTTTCGGCGAACCAAATCCAAGAAAAATTGAATTTAGAAATCTGCCTGAAAAAGCAAAAATATTAGTATTCAATATAGCCGGTGAATTAGTTAAAACCTTAGACCATGGACCGGATTCGAGAGGAAACCTTGCCGGTAGTGTGGCTTGGGATCAGCAATCAGATTCAGGTTTATTAGTAGCGCCGGGGCTTTATATTTTTGTAGTAGAATCTGAGACCGATGGAACTATTGGTCAAAGAGATACCGGCAAGTTTATGATTATCAGATAGTGTGAATAAATAAGATAAAAAGTTTTTACCCGGAGGTAAATTGAAAAAGTTATTATTAATAGCAGTCATAATTGGATTAGCCGGCACTACTCAAGCACAGTTTAAGAAAGTCGGCAGGACTTCAATGCAATTTGTAAAAATTGGTATTGGTGCAAGGGAGACTGCGATGGGAGAAGCATCAATTGCTAATCTTAATGATGTTAATGCAATGTTTTGGAACCCAGCTGCATTAACAAAAGTTACCGGACAGGAAGCGGCAGTCCATTATACTAAATGGTTTGCTGATCTTAATCTAATGTCTGCGGCAGCGGCTGTTAATCTCGGCAGCTTCGGTGTAGTAGGTGTTAATTATACTATACTGAACTACGGTGATCTCGAAGAAGCATTCGTAACAAGTTCGACAGGCGGTATGGATACTCGCACAGGAAATACATTCACTGGTAAAGATATGTCGATGGGGATTTCCTATGCACGTCAGTTTACGGATAAATTATCTATCGGTGTTAATGCACATTATTACAGAGAAGATCTACATAAGTATAATTCAAGTATATGGGCATTCGATGTAGGTAGTTATTATGAGACAGGTTGGAAAGGAATACGTATAGCTATGAGTGCACAGAATTTTTCTTCACAAGCACGCTGGATGTATTCAGGTGATGAAACTCGTCAATCATTCGAAATACCACTTCTATATAGAATTGGTGCTTCGATTGATCTGCTCGGCGGAAAAGACCTTTTCTTAGGCGGCGATTGGGATACACATAGAATGACATTAAACGTGGATGCAATCCACTCGAATGATTATTCTGAAAGAGTACATGTCGGTGGAGAATATGTTTTCCTTAAT
>JALNXG010000063.1 GCA_023230485.1 Melioribacteraceae bacterium | reverse complement strand
TAATTGGAATATCGCAAAGACGGCAGAGATTTTGGGAATGCAAAGAAGTAATCTTTATAATAAAATGAAAAAGTACAACATAGAGCGAGATGAGCAATGAGTACAATATTTTCAAAAATAATTAATCGTGAAATTCCGGCAGATATTGTTTACGAGACCGATAATGTATTAGCATTCAGGGATATTAATCCGCAAGCACCCGTACACATATTAATCATACCAAAGATTGAGATACCGAAGGTAACTGATATAAAAATTCCTGAGCAGTCTATTCTTATGGGTGAAATGATTGATGCCGCAAATATCATTGCCAAGCAGGAAAATATTGATGAAACAGGATTTAGATTAGTATTCAATTGTGGTGGTGATGCTGGACAGGATGTGTATCATTTGCATTTACATCTATTGGGTGGCAGAATACTCACCTGGCCTCCGGGGTGAGAATTTGTTTACTTAATTACTATTAATTGTTTTTTGAGCAATTGCCATAAAGAAATTGCGCATATCAAAAAGAAACTTGAATACATTAATAAAGAAGAGATGATAGTTAAATAAATAAATTTTTCATCTACAAATCGTACTAACCAAATCGAACCGAAAGTTGTTACAATTGAAATTAACGGCTCAATAAGTAAAAATCCTTTAAGATATTTATTTACTTCACTAAAGAAAAATATCATACCTAATGAAAAAAAAACAAACCCCATTCCAAAAATATGATTATGAGTAGTAATTAAAAGTTCATTTATAGATTTAGGATACTTTTCTTTGAAATCATCTTCATCCGAAATCTCTGTACCATTGATATGTTCAATCGTTTCTTCTTTTGAAACATTTGTTGATTGATAAAGGTAAACTAATCCAACTCCCATACCGATAATTAAAATGATTATATAAGTAATTAAAAACCTTTTTAATAAAGGTGGAAATGCAGTTAAGGAATAATTCATAAAGAGTTCATTTTTTTTGAAATGAGTAATGTTTTTTTAACACCTTTTGTAATAGAACGGGCAGAGATAGTAGCTCCGGAAATAGATGAAATATCGTCTCCCAATTTAAAATTATTACTTACAGATTTATTAATAAACTGATTAAGCCAATTTCTTTGACTTACTTCCCCACCGTGGGATTCACGATACTTAATAATTTCAGCATGTAACACTTCATTTTTTAAATCAATAATAGTAAGAAAAGTAATTGGCATCGTTTTACCCAATACATTATCTAAATAAGCATAAGCAATCAAATTATTTTCCTTATATATTTTCCATTGATAGATATAATCGTTTACAAATATTTGTTTAATTACCTTTTCAATTTCGTTGATAAGGGATTTAGATAAAGTAATCTTTTCAAAGATTAGTTCATGATTATTACCAAAGAAAGCCGAGATCGATTTCTCGGTTTGATCTTTAATATTTTCTTGAGGTGAAAGAGCTGATAAAAATGTATACATCAAAAATAATTTTAACATAAATTCCTTTAGAAATAATAGCCTACACCGAGATTAAAGAGTTTACTATTTTCTGTTTCTATTTCATTAATTCTTGAGCCATAATCGGCTTTAAATACAACATTATCAAGAGGCTTAACCGAGACACCAAACATAAAATAGTTGTAATGATATTTTTGTTCTGAATTACCACCCAAAGTTGTAGAAGATGCTGTATTGTAATCAGTATATCTTATAAATGGGATAACTCTTGTTTCGATATTTAAGAGATCAGCGAAATCATAACCTAAATCGAAATAGAAACCATTAGATTTATTGAGTGAATACTTTTCGTAGTTTATTTGTCCATATTCAAATATGGCTAATATATTATTATTTTTATAAGAGGCATGAAATTCGAGTAGATCGATTTTATTAGATGATGTATCACCGGAAGCTTTATTATAAGAGTAGGAAGCTCCCAATTTAAGTCCCGGAATATCGATATAATCTAAGCGAAAATTATAGAGTAAATTTTTAGCATTCGCCATGAAACCTTTTTTTCTACCGCTTCTTATTCCGGAACTATGAGAGAATTTTTCATTATTTAATCCTTCCATTATAGTAACTTTATAATCGAAGCCCTTTAATTTGCCATAGATAGCCATACCATTGCCAAACCAGGTAGTTGGTATAATCTTATTATGGTATTCAGGTCGTTCAACACCCATGAAAAGTACCGGCTCGTGGTTTTCATTTATTAATCCGATTGATGGTAATACAACACCGAATTGAAATCCAATCCAATCGGCATAATGATAATTTATATAGGCTTGCTCTAATTCTAATTCACCCTGTCCATCCTGAACAAAATTATGTTCCAGTTCCACTTCAGATTTAAAAGACCATTTTTCATTCCAAGTATGACTAAAGAATAAAACAAAACGGTGAAAATCTAAAGTTTGTTTTACATCATTCTTAATAGTTTTTTCGTGATTGAAATGCAATTCACCATAACCGCCAATAGTAGTTTTCGGTTCAATAAAATCATCGTTTTGAGCTATTATACTACCGATGAATAAAAAAATAAAAAATAGTAGAAATTTATACTGCATGTTTACTCCATTTGTGAACAATATTCAGTTAAAAAGATGTTGTTAAATTATATTCAGAGATAGAGTGTATCAATCACCATTTAAAGTGAATATACAGAATTTGTTACCATTTAATAGGGATAGACATGGGTAAGATTATTTATCAAGAAGGTTATATTATTTAATTAAACCGGGTCAGCATTCATCTAGAAGTTGGGTGCGTTTTGAATAATACCTTTTATTATCGTAGTCTCGTAAACACTATTTTTTATAGAATCTTCGTACAGGCGATAAGAATACGAGCAATAAAATAAATAGCCCGTTAAAGGCAGTTACATACTGGATAGGCCAGTTGAAACCAATCAATACTCCTTCAACAAAGAGCCATATTGCAAGTACTAAACCCAAAATGACAGTTCCAATCCAAGCCCAATGATATTCTATTTTCTGAAAGAAAGACTCTAGCCAAACCCAATTAGGGGGTGCGAACAAGCCGTATATAAGTAATAAAGGGAGTATTCCCATAACGAAAAGTAGAAATAAACCAGGCAAGGCATAATTAGAGACGGGCAAAAGTGGTAAAACTTCAGTCATCTTCAATGAATTGCCAGAAGGGTCGAGAAGCATTGCTATCCCGCCATATAATCCGCCAAAGGAAAGAAAGAGTAACCAAAAAATTAGAATCCAGATTGCTATAGGGCGTTTCATGCTGTGGAACTTTCCTTTCCTTTATGCTAGACTTTATGATTTAGAAAAAGCACACAATGATGTGTTAATTAAAAAGCAACACAACCGTATTAGTTATTTATTAATATTACTGCCAAATGAAATCACTACTACTTATAATTTAGAGTTGTCTTGTTTTAAATTGCTTTTTCCAGTTTTCCTTTTTTTTAGAACAACTTTAATTACTTACTTCACTTTGTTTACCTTTCCCGCTTTGTCTGAGATGTCATTGCGGTAGCAGATGCCGTCAAAACTAATATATGATAATGTATCGTAAGCCATTTGTTTACATTGTTTTAGGTCATTATCTTTTATAACGGATGTAACCCCGAGTACTCTGCCGCCATTTGTAAGGAGTGTTCCCTCTTTTTCTTTTGTACCGGCATGGTAGATTATTGATTGGGGGAACTGAGTGAGGGCGTTTTCGATTCCTGTAATTATTTTTCCTTTTTCGTAGCCATCAGGGTATCCTTCGGATGCGGCTACAACACATACTGCCGATCCGCCGTTATAAGCCACAGAACTGTGCGATATTTTGCCATCGGCAGTAGAATAAAACAACTCCAGCAAATCACCGGAAAGTAGCGGGAGCACAACCTGCGTTTCAGGATCGCCGAATCGGCAGTTAAATTCAATTACTTTTGGACCTTCTTCGGTGAGGATTAATCCGCAATAAAGGCAGCCATTATATTTCGCATTATTTTTCTTGAGTGCGTTTAAGGTGGGTTCGACTATTTTACGTTTTACATCTTCCAAAATTTCATCAGTGAGAATCGGAGCAGGAGCATAAGCACCCATTCCGCCTGTATTTTTTCCTGTATCGCCATCCCCTATTCGTTTATGGTCTTGAGCGGCGGGAAGTAAAACATATTCATCGCCATCAGTAATTATAAAAAGCGATACTTCTTGACCGACCAAAAATTCTTCAATAACAACTTTCTCTCCTGCCGAACCGAATATTGAGTTATCGAAAAAATCTCTAATAGTAATAGTAGCTGTTTCTAAATCTTCGGGAATTACAACTCCCTTACCGGCGGCAATTCCATCAGCTTTAATAACAATCGGATATTTCTGTTCGAGTAAATAATTTAATAGGTCTTTCTTCTGATTCAAATGAAATATTTTATAAGAAGCAGTACGGATATTATTTTCTCTCATTAAATCTTTAGCAAACGATTTTTCCCCTTCAATTCGAGCAGCTTCTTTAGAAGGTCCGAAAACGTTAATACAATTTTCGCGAAGTAAATCTGAAAGTCCATCAACTAAAGGTTGTTCAGGTCCGATAACAACGAGATCGATTTTTTCTTTTACGCAAAATTCCAAAATACCCTGATAATCAAGAACAGATAAATCAATATTTTTACCAAATTGCTTCGTACCCGGATTACCGGGTAGTATAAAAAGTTGAGATAATTTTTTGCTTTTGGATAGTGCAAGAGCAAGGGCATGTTCTCTTCCACCCGAACCGATTAAAACTACTTTCATTATACGAGCCTTAAATAAAATTGAAACGATTTTACTAATTGTTCAGTCAAAAATTCCCGATCGTGTTTTACGACAAATTCTTCTTTTGGAACAGGTAATTGTCCCGCTTTATAATCAGCATTTATTTTAATAAGAGCATTTTTAATCTCATCGATATCATACGGTTTTGTTATATAAGAAGCACCATATTCGGAAAGTGAAGTTTTAGCCGCACCTTCGATAACCGAACCAAGTATCGGTTTTCGTGAGCCAAAATATTCATACAATTTGCCAGGAGAGATCGTATCAGCATTCTTGCTTTCTCCTATCATCAGCCATAAAACATCTGTCGATTTTAATCTTTTTATTACATCAGGATGCTCCATATAGCCGAGATCGATGATGTATTGATTAAGACCAAGCTCTGTAATGAGTTTTTTATTCTCTTTCCTTAGATGACCGATAAATTCCAATTTAATATTAGAAGCGATATCAGGTCGCTCGACCGTCAATTTCTTAAATGCTTTGAGCATATATTCAGGAGTAATAGTTTCATAAAACAGACCTGAATGAGTGATTTTCATTTTAGTCGGGTCTTTAGGAAGAGCCATTTCTTTATCAAAATCATCCTGATCATATCCATGAGGTATGATATTGATATCATCGAAAGTTAAGAATTTATATGTGGTAATTAACATCTCTTTCTTCTTCCGATTATTAACTATCACTTTAGTAGATGCTTTTAAAGCCGCATATTCTAATTTTTTATGTTTGTATTTATGATATGGAGTAGGGTAAAAAGCGAAATGATTACCGAACCATAAATCGCGATAATCGACAAAAAGAGGTATATCAAATTCTTTCTTAAGTTTTGCGGCATAAGTAAAAGGAGAAAACGGAGGAATTGTTACATAGAGGATATCAAAATGTTCATTTTTAAGTTTTTCTCGGGCAATTTCATAAGCTTTCTTAGCCCATGAAAATTTATTATCAGGAATAAAAATTGCTTTACTGATATTCGACATTAATTTCCTAATGAACTCCTGCGGCATAGTAACAGTACCATATTTATTACCGAGCACGGAATTAATATCAAAAGCTTCAGTTCTGATAATCTCGACACCTGCTGCTTCTACTTCTTTTAATAACGCCAAGTCGTGAGCAAAATAGGCAGTCTTACCTGTAGTTATAACAGTCGGCTGCCAATTGAATTTGTGCATATATTTAACAAACTTAGCAGTTCTTTGAACTCCACTTAAACCCATAGGGGGGAAATAATATGACAATATAAGTACTTTATACATGTTAACCGAATTAATTAGAATTTTTAGAAGATTGGTAATTAGGTGATTCTTCTGTAATAATTACGTCATGCGGATGGCTCTCTTTAAGTCCCGCATTAGAGATTTTTACAAATCGGGCATCTCGCTTCAGAGCTTCTATATTCTTTGCCCCGCAATAGCCCATAGCAGCTCTTAGGCCGCCGATAAATTGGTAAATGGTCTCAGATAAAGGTCCTTTATAAGGAACTCTTCCTTCGACCCCTTCAGGCACTAATTTCTTAATATCTGCTTCCATATCTTGGAAATAACGGTCGCTGCTCCCTTTTTTCATAGCACCGAGCGAACCCATTCCTCTATAAATTTTGAAACTTCTACCTTCATATAGAACTTTTTCGCCGGGAGTTTCTTCCACACCTGCGAGAGTGCCACCCATCATAACAGAATCAGCACCAGCGGCAATAGCTTTAGCAATATCGCCTGTTTGCTTTACTCCACCATCTGCAATAAGTGGAACGCCCTTACCTTTAATCCCTTCGGCTACTTCAAATACAGCAGAGATTTGAGGAACGCCCACACCTGCGATAATACGTGTAGTACAGATAGAACCAGCACCGATACCGACTTTAACGGCATCCACACCAACCTTAATTAATTCGAGAGCGGCTTCTTTAGTAACGATATTTCCTGCTACTAACTGCAAATATTTATGTCGTTTCCTCACATCTTTTAGCACTTTGAGCACACCGGAAGAATGACCATGAGCAGTATCAACTATAATCACATCAGCACCGGCAGCTACAAGAGCATCCACTCTTTCGATAGTATCTTTAGTAACTCCTACAGCCGCTCCGACACGAAGTCGACCTAAATCATCTTTACAAGCATTAGGGAATTTCTTCTTTTTAGAAATATCCTTGTAAGTAATAAGTCCTTTTAGTACACCCTTTTTATCTACCACCGGTAGTTTTTCAATTCTATGACGATGGAGGATTTTTTCTGCATCTTCGAGAGTAGTACCAATAGGAGCTGTTATTAAATTTTCTTTAGTCATCATTTCAGAGACGAGATTTTTTCTATTTATTTCGAAGCGTAAATCTCTATTAGTAAGAATACCGATAAGTTTACCTTCGTTATCGACAATTGGAATACCGGATATGTGGTATTTAGACATAAGATTTTCAGCTTCTTCAACAGTTTTATCGCCGAAGATTGTAATCGGACGGGTAATCATTCCGCTTTCGGAACGTTTAACCATATCAACTTCTTCAGCCTGCCTTTCAACGCTCATATTCTTATGTATAATACCGATACCGCCTTGAGCCGCCATTGCAATTGCCATTGAGGATTCTGTTACAGTATCCATAGCCGCCGAAATAAACGGAATATTGAGTTTAATTTCAGGAGTAAGATATGTGGTAATATCTGTTTCTCTTGGTAAAACGTTTGATTTAGCCGGAATTAATAAGATATCATCAAATGTAATTCCTTCATAAGCAATCTTGAATTTATTCATTTTGTCTCCAAATTATTCGAATGCCGGATAACCGGTGATATCTTCACCAATTATAAGTGTATGCATTTCGTGAGTACCTTCATAAGTTTTTACAGATTCTAAATTTGCCGAATGGCGCATAACAGGATATTCATCCAAAATTCCATTTGCGCCGAGAATTTCTCGTGCGATTCGTGCGGCATCCAAAGCCACTTCGCAATTGTTTCTTTTTGCCATCGAAATTTGTGTATGTTTTATAGTCCCTTTATCTTTAAGTCGCCCTAATTGCAATGTCATCAATTGTGCTTTTGTAATTTCTGTTAGGATATTCACTAATTTTAATTGAGTTAGTTGGTAACCTGCTATCGGCTTACTAAATTGAATTCGGGACTTAGCATAATTAAGAGCAGAATCATAGACAGCCATCATTGAGCCGACTACACCCCAAGCAATCCCATAACGTGCTTGATTAAGGCACATTAAAGGAGATTTGAGTCCGCCCGATTTAGGTAACAGATTTTCATCAGGAATAAAAACATCCTGAAAGATTAATTCGGAAGTAATTGATGCTCTTAAAGAATGTTTACCTTTCATTTCGGGAGCGGAAAATCCTTTAGTATCTTTTTCAACTAAGAATCCTTTCACTACTCCATCGAGTTTCGCCCAAACAACTGCAATATCAGCGATTGTGCCATTAGTAATCCACATCTTAGCGCCATTAAGCAAGTAACCGCCATCGACTTTTTCAGCTTTAGTTACCATACCACCGGGATTAGAACCGTAATCTGGTTCGGTTAGACCGAAACAGCCGATTTTCTTGCCCGCTGCTAACTTAGGAAGCCAATAATCTTTCTGCTCTTCGCTTCCAAATTCATAAATTGGATACATTAAAAGACCGCTTTGCACAGATACAAAACTTCGGACTCCCGAATCCCCTCTTTCGAGTTCCTGCATTGCTAATCCATAAGCTACATTATTTGCTTCGGCGCATCCATATTTTGAAGGGAGATTAATTCCAAATAGTCCTAACTCTGCCATCTTCGGCACTAAATCATAAGGGAATGACCCCTCTCTATAATTTTTTTCAATTATCGGAATTACTTCTGAATCAACAAATTCACGGACAGAATTTCTAATTAATATTTCCTCTTCCGAGAGAAGTGATTCTATATCAAAATAATCTAATCCATTAAAGCCGCTCATAAATTCCTAATTTTTTGTTCTAGTAATTTAGTAAAAATTAATATTCTTCTTCTTGATTTAAATCGAGTTGTGATATTACCTCTTTTATTATCTCCGAAGAATATCCTTTACCTGAAAGGAATGAGAATAATTTTGTTTTTAATTTTTGTTTATCTGTATTTCGCTGCTTTAGAGAATTTAATTTTTTCTTTGTAATTTCTAAAGCATTCTCCGCCATTTCATCGTGATTATCAATTGAGCTCATTACACGATTAATAATCTCTCGGCTGATTCCTTTTTGATATAAACCGGCGATGATTTTATTTGTTCCGCTTTTCTTTCTTACAACAGATTCTTCAATATATCTTTTAGCGAAATCCTCATCGTCAATATAGCCCTTTTCTTGTAGTTCATTGAGGGTCTCATCAATTACTACTTTATCATATCCTTTAGCGGATAATTTTTTTCTCAGTTCAAAATATGAGTGGTGCCTTCTTCCGAGATAGTTGAAAGCACCGTTCTTAACTCTTATTCTGATATTCTGAGCGAGAAGCTTTTCACGAGCTTCATCGTGAAGATTATCATTAATTCTCAAACCGCTTTTAACGACCAGTTCATAATCTATTTTTATTTTAGAATTATCCTCAAAAAAGATAATTACGTTATTACCTTTTTTAAGCAGCCGAGATATAATCATTTTTTATTTACTTTTTTTTGATTTCGCAGTTGATGCTTCTTCTTTTTCATCATCTTTTGCAGTAACCGGAGAATCATCTTTAATCATACCGATTGCAATCATTACGTCTCTTTCGAGATTATTATAAAGAGCTTCATCTTCGAGCATTTTAGTTTTGAGCTGTTCGCGTCCTTGGAAACGGTCTTCGCCGACAGTAAGCCAAGCACCTGCTTTTTTAATTACATTACGGTCGATACCTGTATCGATAATTTCGCCAACACGGCTTATACCTTCATTATAGAGGATATCAAATTCGACTTCTTTGAATGGTGGAGCTACTTTGCTCTTTACGATTTTCACTTTTGTTCTATTACCAACTACGTTGGTACCATCTTTAATAGCACCGATTCTTCTGATATCAAGACGCACACTTGCATAGAATTTAAGTGCATTACCGCCGGTAGTGGTTTCAGGGTTGCCGAACATTACACCAATTTTACTTCTTAATTGATTAGTAAAAATAACGGTAGTCTTAGATTTAGAGATAGCACCGGTCAGTTTTCTAAGTGCTTGAGACATCAATCGCGCCTGCAAAGCCATTTGAGGATCGCCCATTTCACCTTCAATTTCAGAACGTGGTACGAGAGCCGCAACTGAATCGATAACTATAATATCGAGTGAATTACTTCTTACTAACGTATCAACAATCTCTAATGCCTGTTCGCCAAAATCGGGCTGAGAGATTAATAAATTCTGTGTATCTACTTTTAATCTTTTTGCATAGTTTACATCAAGAGCATGCTCAACATCTATAAATGCAGCTAATCCACCTGCTTTTTGAGCTTGAGCGATTATATGGAGACATAAAGTAGTTTTACCGGAAGATTCAGGTCCATAGATTTCAACTATTCTGCCGCGTGGAACGCCGCCAATACCGAGAGCGAAATCGAGTGATAATGATCCGGTAGAGATTGATTCGATTGCATTTACTACTCCATCGCCCAGCTTCATTATCGTACCTTTGCCATACTGCTTATCGATCGAAACGATTGCGTCTTCTAATATTTTTATTTTTGAATCTTTTTCTGACATAAATGCCTCCGTTTTAAATTAATTTCTTTTTTTTTATAATTTTTAATCGTCATACTGGATGCCAAGCAAGTGCTTACGAAGCATATCTAAAGCAGATTGCGAGGCTCTATCTTTGTTTAATAAACGGTCATCTCCATGTCGAAATTCTTTAGCTGTGCAGATTTTATCATCACAAATTCCGACATAAACCAAACCAACGGGTTTGCTTAATGTGCCGCCCGATGGTCCCATAATACCTGTAATAGAAAGTCCTAAATCAGTTCCGCTAATTGCTTTTATACCTTCTGCCATTTGTCGGGCGACTTCAATACTTACTGCGCCATACTTATGAATCATATCTTCATTTACTTTTAGAAGCTCCACTTTAGCGGCATTGCTATATGCTACTACACCTCTATCGAAGAAAGAAGAACTGCCTGCAATATTAGTAAGCCGGTTTGCAATCAAACCTCCTGTGCAAGATTCAGCAACTGCAATTCTTAATACACGTTCGGTTAATATTTTCCCGACTGTCTGCTCTAAAGTATCGTTATTCTTTCCATAAATAAATCTACCAGCTATTGCACGTATTTTCTGTTCAATTTCTACAAGTTTATTACTTGCTTGTTCCTCAGTTTCTTCTTTTACTGTAATGCGTAATCTTACACCGAATTGACTTGGAAGAAAAGCCATCTTTCCACCGTTTAATAATGAGGTCATATCTCCAAGCTTTTCAAATAAGTATGATTCGGGAATTCCGGTTGTAAGAAGATTAGTTTTTTTAACAACGTAACCTTTGTTGTTAATTTTTTCTGATAAACGTGGTAAAACGAAATTGTGCATCATCTCTTTCATTTCGTAAGGAACGCCGGGCATTGCAATGAATACTTTATTATCTTTTTCAATAAATATTCCGGGAGCAGTTCCTTTCATGTTCCTAATTGGTTCTGCTATAAAAGGGACTAATGCTTGTTCTTCATTAATTTTAGTTACTACTCTTCCGCGGGCATCAAATATTTTTTTTACATCGCTTAGCACCAAGTCATTCATCACAAGTTCGGTGTTAAAATATTTTACTATGCAAGCACGTGTAATATCATCGTGAGTAGGACCAAGACCACCCGTTACGATAATAACATCATTATTTTTAAAAGCATAATCAAATTCCTTAAGAATGGCATCAGCATCGTCTTGCACTACATGGGCTTCTGTGATAATGACACCGAGATCTGAAAGAACTTCTCCAATAAACGCACTATTGGTATTGATCGTTTGTCCAATTAATATTTCATCGCCAATCGTAACTAAATGAGCATTCATAATATCCTATATAAAATGATACAAAATGTTTGTGAGAATCTGCATAATAAGAAAGGAATAGAACCCTGCCATGATATCATCTGCGAAGATTCCAAGTCCCCCCTTTAATTTTTCTAATCTATTTGCCGGGAAAGGTTTGATAATATCCAATGCCCGCCAGATTAAAAATGCAGGAATTATTAGCCAAAGTGATTTAGGGAGAAAAAGAAGAGTAATCCACATACCCACAAATTCATCTAATGTAAATTCTTTCGGATCTTTTCCATAGTCTTTTTCAAATTTATTAGCAATCGGAATACCGAAAATAATTGATATCGAAATAAGTAGAATAAGAAGAGCCGGATTTTCAAATCCGGGGAGGAGATATATCGCAAGAGCGGCGAGACTGCCCCAAGTACCGGAAGCTTTTTTAATAAAACCTGTGCTTAATCCCGAGCCTATTAATTTTTCGAGTTTACTCAATTCTACCCTTAAAAAGCTTTTTGATTACAATTCTATTTGTAAATATATAAGTTATTCCGGTAAATAGTGTAAAGAGAGTAATAAAGAGCATTGAATAATAAATGAGTGCCGCATTACTAAGAGTTGCGATTAAATTACTATACTCGATTCTAATCCAATCGACTGTATCAGCAGCGTAAAGTAATAACAAGTAGTAAAGAAAAAACATTTGAAGAAACGTTTTCCATTTTGCACTTTTAGATGTAACGAAATTTACTTTCTTATAATCAGCATAACCTCTAAGTCCGGTAACTGTTATGTCTCTTAGTACAATTAATAAAACCATCCATAAATGGAGAGTACCGATAATTACAAAGCCGAAAAATGCCGCCGAAGTAAGAATCTTATCAGCAAGCGGGTCCATAAATTTTCCCCACGCAGTGATGTAATTAAATTTGCGAGCGAGCCATCCATCATACCAATCGGTAATAGCAGCTATAACAAATAGCAAAAGGGATAACTGTTTTAATTCATCCACGGGAGATAGAAAGAAATAGAAAAAGAAAGGAGTAAGAATTATCCTCGCAACAGTTAATTGATTAGGAAGAAGCATTCTCAGCCAATTTTGCTAAATGATCAAATGTATAAATCCCTGTATTATGCCCATCATCCCAAACAATTGAGATAGCATAAGTACCGATTTTATCAATCGATTTAATTTTTAATTCCCAATCGGAATAGATAGGTAAATAACTGCTGCTCTGTTTTTCTCTTTCGCTATCGCATACTGCACATGGGCAGTTGCGCTTTAGATTAGCTAATTTTATTATACTTTCGGAATTGTCGTGCCAGATTATTTGCAATTTATTTTCGGGAAGTACTTTGATCTTTTTCGGAGTCATTTTTCTAATTTTTTACCTGTTAATTTTTCTACCGCTTCAAAATATTTATTTGCAGTATTAGTGATTACACTCTCCGGCAGAATTGGAGCCGGCGGACGTTTATTAAAATTGATAGATAAGAGATAATCTCTAACGTATTGCTTATCGTAACTATCTTGTGCTCTCCCTTTTTCATAATTATCGAGGGGCCAGAAACGAGATGAATCGGGAGTTAATAATTCATCAATCAAAATTACTTTATTATTATAGATTCCAAATTCCATTTTAGTATCGGCAATAATAATCCCTTTTGTAAGAGCGTATTCGGATGCTTTTTTATAAATCTCCAATGCTTTTGTTTTAATTTCATTATAGACATCAAAGCCTACAATTCCGATAGCTTTTTTCTCATCTATATTTTCATCGTGATCTCCGATATCAGCTTTAGTAGAAGGAGTAAAAATCGCTTCGGGAAGTTTTTCGGATTCCTCGAGTCCGGGAGGTAAGGCAATTCCGCAGACAGCGCCTGATTTTTTATAATCATTCCAGCCCGTGCCGGATAGATACCCTCTAACGATACATTCTAAAGGAATAAGTTTTGCTTTTTTTACGAGCATTGAACGTCCTTTTAGAATCTCAGAATATTCTTGGCATTCTTGAGGGTATTCATCAATATTAGTAGAAACAATATGATTCTCTATTATATCGGAAGTGAAATCGAACCAGAAATTTGAGATGTAGGTAAGGATTTCACCTTTGAAAGGGATCCCCTGCTGCATAATAACATCAAATGCACTTAATCGGTCGGAAGAAACTATAAGGTAATAGTCCCCCGTTTCATAAACGTCCCTTACTTTGCCTTGTTTGAATTTTTTAAGAGAAGGGAAATCAGTTGATAAAACTACCTTGTCCATTATTCCTCATAATTTAGAAAGGTAATATAACGACACTATTTAGCTTATTCAACTATCATAAATATTCTTACATATTTATTTTTATCGGCATAATAACAAAAGGAAGACTCATTTTATAAAGTTTTTTCTGAAGAGTGAATACAATCTGATTATGAAGCGACTCATTATTATTATTCTAAATAAGGATTAGAATTTTTAAATGTTTCATTTTTAGTTTCTCCTAATTTTGGTTAAGAAAGCTTTGTTATTATGAAAACCTACTGTTACACAAATATTGCCATCTGTATGTGCTCCCCCATAATTTTCAGTACTTGATAGCTCGTCTTGAAATCTTTTATATGTTTTCCCATTAAAATGAACCAATGCCCCTTTCCCAAAACTTCTTCCCACATAATAGATATCATTATTTCTTATCATAGCTATTGAAAAAATATCTATATTTAGTTCTGTCCCTATAAAATCCTTTTGTAATACTGCTTTTTTTGTTTCCAAATCATAATACCAGACTTTTGTACTTCTTATGTCCGCCCCTCCTAAGTAGAGTTTGCCTTCATAATATTTCATCCGGCGTGATCTCAATGATGGTTCATCTTTACTTCCATCATAAATAATTTTTGCACCTCCTTCGCTTAATTCTACTATTATAAATCCATCATCACTACTTCTTGCTAAGGCATAAGCAATTCCGGTTTCTTTGTTTCCTGTAATACTAAAGAAAAGCCATTTTCTATCATATTCTATTTGCTTCCATTCTTTCCCATCAAAATGAACTATCGTACCCCACCAACCTACTCCCCAGATATTCTTTTCACTCGATCCCCATATCTTATCTACCCCCTGATTATTTGTAAAGTTTAATTTGCTAAAATCTTCCCATGCTATTGTTCCATTTTTATATTTTAATACCAATCCTGAAGCAAAATAAATTTCTGATGTGTCTTTTGCCCAAATTCCGGATATTCCGTTTGTATTAAATTGTCTGCTATATGGGTACCATTTCTTTCCATCCCATCTCATTATATTTAGTGGTTTATTTTCCAAGTAGAGATATCCAACTGCCCATATATTATTTTCGTCAAAGACCCATACATCTTCAAAATCGCTTGACGCGTATCCATTACCAAACTCTACTGTCTCAAAGCTAAAGTTTTGACTTGTTGTATCGGGAGGGAACACTTTCTTTTCTTCCGGTTCTGTAGTACTACAGGAGTATTGTGTCAGTAATAGTAGAAGTAATATTGATATTATAATTTTCATTGTTTACCTTGTAAGAAATTGTGTGTGCGTTAAATGCCTCATTTTTAGTTTCTCCTGATTATTGTTACAAATGCTTTATTATTATAAAATCCTACACTTGCACAAATATTTCCATCTGTGTGTGCCCCTCCATAGCTTGATGATCGATGGAACCCTCCTATTATTCCCTTATACCTTTCTCCATTATAGTGAATTAATGATCCTTCCAGATTTCTTGTATTCCCGATATAATATATGTCGTTGTTTTTTATCATTGCTAATTGGAATATATCTACATCTAATTTTGTCCCTATAAAATCCTTTTGTAATACTGCCTTTTTTGTTTTTAAATCATAATACCAGATTTTTGTACTTCTTATATCAGGACCTCCTAAGTAGAGTTTGCCTTCATAATATTTCATCTGAAGCGATCGCAATGATGGTTGGTCTTTACTTCCATCATAAATAACATTTGTACCTCCTTCGCTTAATTCTACTATTATAAATCCATCATCACTACTTCTTGCTAAGGCATAAGCAATTCCGGTTTCTTTGTTTCCTGTAATACTGAAGAAAAGCCATTTTCTATCATATTCTATTTTTTTCCATTCTTTCCCATCATAATGCACTATTGTTCCCCATTTGCCTACTCCCCATATATTCTTGTTGCTCGATCCCCATATCTTTTCTACACCCTCTCGCGAGGGTAATCCTAATGCCCCTAAGTCATATTCTATAATTTTTCCTTTTTCATATTTAGCTATTGCTCCGCAGGCAAAATATATGTTACTTGAATCTGCTGCCCATATTCCCGATAATCCACTGCTGGTTATATATGGCAGTTGTGGAAACCATTTCTTTCCATCCCATCTCATTATATTTACTGGTTTATTTTCCAAGTAGAGAAATCCTACCGCCCAGATATTATTCTCATCAAATACCCATACATCATTAAAATCACTTGACGCATACCCATCTCCGAACTCTACTGTCTCAAAGCTAAAGTTTTGACTTGTTGTATCGGGAGGAGACACTTTCTTTTCTTCGGGTTCCGTTGGACTGCATGAATATTGTGAGATTAGCAAAAGAAGTAATATTGATATAATAGTTTTCATTGTTTACCTAGTTCTAAATTAAATATCGAAGAATCAATTGTTTTTATTAATTCAAAGCTGCCCTTTAATCGGCAGCTTTAGAATTGTTCCTATGGTCATTTGATACTATTTTATTAAAGTCATCTTTTTTACCTGAACAAAATCATTACTTACTAATCTATAAAAATAGATCCCCGAAGAGAGCAAGTTTCCATTACTGTCTTTGCCTGTCCACATTATCGAATGATTCCCTGCGTCTTGATAACTATCTTGAAGAATATTTACTATCTCTCCGAGTGAATTATAAATCTCTAATCTAACATTTCCACCGTTGGGGATACTATAATTTATTGTTGTCGTTGGATTAAATGGATTCGGATAATTCTGTTTGAGCAGAAATTCTGTTGGGATTTCGTTTTTGTTCTCATTTTCTATATCGGTTATTAATTCTCCGCTCTTATATAATAGAATTACTTTTGCTGCTAATTCTTTTAATTTAGTAACGCTATTAAGATTGCTATTCCCTCTTGCAACTAAAATAGCATCGAGAATATTAACCTTATCGCCCGGATTGAATGTTATCGGTCCCATATTAATATGGTATCTTCTATCGCTTGCGCCATAATAATCGGCATTTTCAAACCAGCCTGTTTTAGATTCGGGATCACCTGTAAATGGAAATATGGTTGGCTTGTCATCAATTTGAGAAATAAAATACCTTCCATTATTCATTCTACCGTTTAATAAATTATATATCTCTCCTTTTCCTTTTTCTGTATATGGTGCCATATCATGAGTCCAATTTGGATTATTTTTATAATTCGGCAAAAATGCTGAGATGTTTCTATTCCCATTATATTTTAAAGGGGACTCAAGAATTAAATGACCAACAGCAGGAGGAGCATCTCCAAAAACATCATCATTATTTTTACTATTATAGGAATAACCTAAATTTAATGTAGTATCTACTCCGACAAAATCATCCCCTGCATCACCTAAATCATTATCTGAGAAAATGCAAAAATAGATACTGTCGATTCGATTATTACCTTTATTAATAATTACAGTATTCTCGAAAACAACATCCTTAAATTCAGCATAATTAACTGTAAATAATGTTTTTTGTAATTCAATACCAAATGGTTCTGAAAGGAAATATTCATTAGATTTATCGGAATTCATATCATTGACAACAAACCAATGCATCTCATCTTCGATATCTCCCGGTGCGTCATTTGAAGTACGCGGTTCATACAATCCATTTTTATCCGCATCAAAAAAAGGAGCACCAATATCGGCTCTCCAATTATAGAATCCGTTTTCATATTCTTCTCTTTTCTGAGGGTCAGTAATATTTCTCCAATTAGATGAATATTTTAAGGAATGATTTTGTGCTGCCATTGCGATAGGATTATCGTGGTAAATAAATTCGCCGGGTTGTAATGAAGTTCTTGAATTAATCGTACCCCCTGTGGTGTATTTATTATTTATAAAACCTCCCCAATACAATTCTGAACAATACATCACGGTAGCATTATTATATTGTTTTAACTCCAAGCCGGAATTACCATTTTGATTTAAACCGGTCGTATTATCAAGTCCGTACCATATTTTCAGATGTTCGGTTTCGATTGTAGAAAAGTAAACATCCTTTGATTGTGCAGAAATGATATGGGAGATCAAAATGATTAGTACCAAAGCTAAATTGTAAATTTTTGACATAAAATCACCTTTATATTAGGGGTCATTAGTGAAGATATACTTAATGCAATATAAAAACAATCCCAATAATTTTACCTTAAAATGCTAATATAAAAATCCAATAAAATTCGCATGCTGTGCATAATTCAACTTGTAATACTTAGATGCAATAAAAAAAGTCCGGCATTAAACCGGACTTTAGATTTTCGATTGCTATTTTACTTCTCACCCTCTAATGGATTAAGACCATTTTCTTTATAAGATTAATATTATTACCTGTAAGACGATAGAAATAAACACCCGAAGAAAGATTACTTGCATCGAATGTATATTTATGAACTCCTCTATCCAAATTCTTACTAACGATATTAGTTACTTTCTCGCCAAGTGAATTATAAACATCAAGTGAGAAGAACCCCGCTTCTGCAATAGAAACTTCAAGTATGGTAGTAGGATTAAATGGATTAGGATAATTCTGCTTTAAGTAAAATTGTGTAGGGATTGTTTTTTCTTCATCTTTTACACCTACTAATATTCCATCTTTGTTTACTTTTAAAATAAATAAATCATAATATCTTGATGATTGTCGTCTTATTTCTCCTGTAGTAATAAACCCTTTATCTTTTGTTTCTTTTACATCCCACCCAACAAATTGCTTATAAGAATTATTACCTATTTCTTGTTTCCATTCCAATTTGCCATTAGTATCTAGTTTAACCAACATAAAATTAGGATAAAAGTCTCCAACAGCAACATATCCTCCATCAGAAGTTTGGATACCAGATCGAAAATCAGTAAACTGTTCAAATGAGGATGTCCATAAAGTATCTCCTTTTGAATCTGTTTTTATAAGCCATCCTCGAGGTCTTAGCTCGCAAGCGTAGCATTCAGAGATTATTTTGGTCGCAGAAATAAAATAACCCTCATCAATAGTTTGAATTACTGATAAACATTTTAATTCTGCACGAACATTCCCATTAGATTTTACCATAAAGTTTTTTGTCCATAGAATATCACCAAATTCATCTGTTTTTATAAGCCATAAACCCTTTGATCCATATTCATAACCATTAATCACGCCGCAAATAATAAATCCCTTATCATTCGTTTGTTGAACTGAATATCCAACTACCCATAAGGAATCAACTCCATAGGTTTTCATCCATAAGGAATCTCCTTGTGAATCCAATTTTAAGAGTGTTATATTTGAATTGAATGAACCGATTGTGATTATGCCACCATCGCTTGTTATATTAAAATTTTTTCCATAGTTGGTAAACATAGAATAAGATTTAGTAAATAATGAGTCACCATTATTAGTTATTTTTAATAGCCTTAATCTAGAATCTCGTTGATTATATTTTATCATATAACTATTATCAGATAAGCTTAGTATAGAATGAGCAATTTCATATTGAGTACTACTTCCAAATCTTTTATTCCACAATTGATTACCAAAATCATCGATCATCACTATGTATATGTCACCGGTACTTAAATCATGATTTGAAGCACCATAAGAACCAACAGCGATGTAATTGCCCTTATCGGTTTCAATAATTGAATATCCTATATCTTTATAAGTTTCAGAAGTATCTCCAAAAGTTTTCATAAAAGTAGATTGGCTTTTTATGGATAAAGGGAATATTGTGGCAATTATTAAAATCAGAAAAAGATATTTTACCTGAAATTTCATTTTAATTCCTCCTATGGTCATTTGATACTATTTCACCAGCAACATTTTTTTTGTAATTGTTTTTAATGGAGTAGTTAATCGATAAAAATAGATTCCGATAGAGAGATTATTTCCATCAAATCTTATTTCGTGTTTTCCTTCTTCAAAAAAGGCATCTGCCAAACTTAAGACCTCTCTACCTAAAACATCATAAACAATTAATTTTGTATTCCCTCCTTGAGGTAACCAGAAACTAATAGTTGTTTCCGGATTAAACGGATTCGGGTAATTCGAGATGCTTATCTCTTCGTTATTATTTATCGATTCTGATTTGAATTCAGGATTTTGCAATATTATCTTTTTATCACCTGCTAAACTATTACCCATTTCCTTAATTATTTTTATTTGACTTACTAAGTCATCTTCTGAATATTTTGTTTTTAAGGTATTGAAATAGTTATCCGCATCTCTCTTATTCTCTGAGAATAATGTATAAAAACTACCAAGTGTAAATAATGTGTTCTTTTCTATATACTCGTTCAAGTTATATTTGGTTAAGATGGTGGTGAGGTTATTAATTGCTCCGGAATATTCTCCTGCATTTACCATTTGATGTGCTTCTAATTCAAGAGCTATTACATAAGTTTCGTTTCCTACTATAATATTAGGTTTTATCTCTTTATCTGAGAACGATAAATAATCTTTCCTT